>CAZZHB010000005.1:0-22110 GCA_964653615.1 uncultured Aquiluna sp. | reverse complement strand
CCTTGCGGACACTGGCACCTGAAGCCAGCGCGTCTGCCATTTCGCCACTCGCGCGATTCAAAGCCGTAAGGCTTGTAACGAGTTCCGAGATTACCAGAGAAATAAGCCCGTCATAAGGGGTGGATGGGTAGACTTACCCTCACTCCAAGAGATGGTGAGAGCGGACTAATTGAGCTTTCTGGACAAGGTTGAAAAGCGCATTGAGACGAGTATCGGCTCAGTCTTTGCGCGATTGAGCAAAGCCGAGCTGCAGCCAGTTGAACTGACCCAAGCGATTCGCTCAACCATGGACCAAGCTGCTGCTGCTCTGGACAAAGATCGGGTCTTGGTCCCTCATCTATACAAGGTGCTGGTAGCCCCAACCGACTTTCACCGAGTTACCCCTGGAATCCTTAGCGCCGTGCAGCTAGAGGTGGCAAAGTATGCCGCCAAGCAGGGTTATCGCCTGGCGAGCAATCTTGAGCTTCAGGTGGTGCCCGACCCACAGATCCCTAGGGGTCAGGTCAAGGTTGGTTATGCGGTTATCAATCAATCTGTTAGCTGGACACCGGCACTTATCATCGACGGCCGTCGCATTTCGCTGAAGACCGGTGTGACCACAGTGGGTCGCGATGACTCTGCGGATATTGCTATCGACGACAGAGGCCTCAGCCGGATTCACTTTGAGATCGCTTGGAATGGCGAGGTCGCCGCGATAAGAGATCGGCAATCCACCAATGGCACCTTCGTGGATGACGCAAGAATCTCTGAGATTGTGTTGCGCTCTGGCAATGTGATCAAGGCTGGCCGCAGCGAATTTGAATTTGAACTTAGTGCGAATGCGCAGGTGAATGCATGAGTGAACTAGCGCTATTTCTGGTGCGAATCGGCTTTGTGGCGGTGCTATGGATCTTCATTTTGAGCCTGCTATCGGTGATCCGAGCCGACCTCTACGGTCGCAGGGTGATCAGCAAGATTGCCAGGCAAAATGCTCCGGCTTTGGCAGGGGGCGGTTCGGTTGCCGGTTCGGTTGCCAGTCTAGGTATCGAGGACGGCGAGGTCTTTGAACCCACCCAGATTGCGATGCTGACCGGAAGAACCGCAGGAACCTTTATCGATATCGCTGGAAAGCGCGAATTGCTAATCGGTAGAGGTGCCAGCTGCGACGTTGTGATATCTGATGAGTTTGCCTCCAACATGCACTCCAAGCTGGTTTTGGTTGGCGAGGACTGGGTGCTGCAAGATCTGAATTCCACCAACGGCACCTACCTGGATGGCCGGAAGGTCACCACCCCAGCAACTATTCGTCAGGGTGCAACCATTCGAATCGGCACAACTACCTTTGAGTTGAGGTAGCAGGCGTTGGCGGTTAAATCCATCTCCTATGCGGCCAGCGACATTGGTAAGCACCGCAGCTCTAATCAGGACTCCGGTTATGCCGGCTACCAGCTTTACTTTGTTGCCGACGGCATGGGCGGCCACGCCGGTGGCGACATTGCCTCGGCGATCTCGTCACAGCGCATTGCTCTCACCGACGCCAGATACGAAAGCGTCGAGGAGGCCATCGAGTCACTTAAAACCGGCATTCTCGAGGCCAATGGCATGCTCGCCTCAACTGTGGCGGACCACCCCGAGCTTGAGGGCATGGGAACCACCTTCTCGGGCATGTTGCTGCATGGATCTCAAATCATCACCGCTCACATCGGTGACTCAAGAATTTATCGAGCCAGAGATGGTGAGGTAACCCAAATCACCGCCGACCACACCTTCGTTCAGAAGCTGGTGGATCTCGGTCGAATCACACCAGAAGAAGCATTGGTTCACCCTCGTCGCAGTGTTTTGATGCGCGTGCTGGGAGATGTCTCTGGTGAACCGGAGATAGATATCGCACTCCACGATGCCCTACCTGGAGATCGTTGGCTGCTCTGCAGCGATGGACTCAGTGGAGTAGTGCCAGAGAACGTAATGGACCGCATTCTCACCTCGCGCATTCCAACCGAAGAGGTTGCTGAGCTATTGGTTGGGGAGGCTCTGGAGTTTGGTGCTCCGGATAACGTCACCGTGGTGATCGTGGACTTGGTTAGACCGGCGACTTCCACGGAGTTTGAACCAAGTGCCCACTTTGTTGGTTCAGCAGCCAATGAGGTAGTGATTGAAGAGCGCAAGGGTGGCAAGATCCTGCGACTGTTCTCGCCTCGCAACCTGCTTGAACTATTGCAGACCCCAGAGGACCCAACGCAGTATGCGCCTGAGTCTGAAGAGCTCTTGAACAAGATCCTCTCCGAGACCAGACGCAAGATTCGCTGGCGCTCCTTCCGAATAATTGCCAGCTGGCTATTGGTTGCAGGCCTAATTGCAGGCATGGGCTACATCGCCTACCAATACACCCAGACCCGCTACTACGTCGATGTCTTTGAGGGTCAGGTCACCATCTTCCAGGGCATTCGTGAGTCGCTTGGTCCATGGAAATTCTCAGAGCCATACTTTGTCAGCGACATTCAGCTCGATGACCTAGAGCCATTCCAACAGACCCTGATTGAGCGTTCAATTTCGGCGGAGTCTCTAGAGGATGCTGAGCGTATTCTTGAGCAACTCAGAGGCGGCAACTGATGAGTAACGTCTCACTAACCACCGCAATCCCGATGCTGCTAAAAGCGGTGCCGAGGTCCAGAAACTTTGAGGCTGTGCTGCTGTTTTGGGTGGCCGGAATTCATGCCTTCGCTTTAGCGCAGGTTCAGCTTGCAGTCTTGCAAAAAATGAGCTGGGACATGCTGCTGTATTGGGCACCGCCAGCAATCACCGCAGCGGTAGTTCACTACATCTTGCGCAAGCACGCGGTTGGTGCGGATGGCCTGATGTTGCCACTGGCTTACCTGCTAAATGGTCTGGGCATCGCCATGATCTATCGCCTAGATCTTGCTGAGATTGCCCGCGGTGGCATTGAGATCTATGCCGATCGTCAGGTTTGGTTGAGTTGCTTTGCGATGGTTGTGGCCGCAGGTGTGGTGCGGTTAGTGCCGAATCACCTGGTGCTCCGAAGGTATCCATACCTGGCAGGTGCCATGGCGGTGTTTTTGCTGATCTTGCCGGCAGCCCCGGTAATTGGTAAGACCATCAACGGTGCCACCTTGTGGGTTGGCATTGGAGAGCTTTCATTCCAGCCCGGCGAGGTTGCCAAGATCCTGCTTGCGATCTTCTTCGCCGGCTATCTGGTTTCCAAAAAGGACACCCTGAGCGAAATTGGTTCGAGGCTTTTGTTCATGAAGGTCCCAAGGGCTAAGGATCTGGGTCCGATACTGCTGTTTTGGGCAGCGTCACTAGGTGTGCTGATCTTGCAGCGCGATCTGGGAACTTCGATTTTGTACTTCGGATTGTTCCTGGTGATGATCTACACCGCAACCGGCAGAGCCTTCTATGTTGGTGCCGGTCTGACCATGATGGTCACCGGAGCCTTGGTTGCCTCTCGAGTTTTTGACTATGTCGGCAGAAGATTTGATGCTTGGCTAGATCCGTTTGCTTCTGCCAACTACAACGCCGCCGGCGGCAGCTACCAGCTGGTGCAGGCGCTCTTTGGAATGGCAAATGGCGATGTGATCGGCACGGGCTTGGGCGGTGGCTTCCCACAGTTGATTCCGCTGGCCGAATCGGACTTCATCCTGGCCGCTATGGGAGAAGAGCTTGGACTGGCTGGGCTATTTGCGATCTTGGCCATCTACCTACTCTTGGTTTACCGCGGCTTGAGAATTGCCAACAGCCACCCGGATGATTTCTCCAGACTGCTCTCGATTGGTTTGAGCTTTGTAATTGGACTGCAGTTATTTGTGGTGGCCGCTGGTGTCATGGGCCTATTGCCAATGACTGGACTTACTACCCCATTCTTGGCCGCCGGTGGCTCATCGCTGGTTGCGAACTGGATCATCGTGGCGCTGCTACTTAGGATTTCCGACTCGTCCTTTAAGCGGGTGGACGCGTGAACAAACAGGTGAGAAGAGTTGGACTCGCGCTAACCGCGATGTTCCTGGCACTGTTTGCCATGGCAAGTTCGATTCAGGTGCTCAGAAGTGGCGAGCTATACAAGGACTCTCGCAATGTGCGTGCCTCATATGAGACCTACAAAACCCAACGCGGTGCCATTTTGGTTGATGGCGTCCCCGTGGTTGAAAGTATCCCGGTCAACGATGCCTACCGCTTTAACCGCGAATATGCCTCGGTGCTCTACAGTCCCGTCATTGGCTACTTCTCCTTGTTCTCCGGCGCCACCGGCATCGAGCAAGAAATGAATAGCTACCTCTCTGGACAATCTTCGGCTCAGTTTTTCGAGCAAATCAATGCACTGTTGGATGGTAAGCCGGTCACCGGTGCGGCAGTTGAGCTGACCATCGATCCAGATGTCCAGCGAGCTGCCTGGGATGCCCTGGGCAATCGAAAAGGTGCCGTGGTTGCTATCGAACCCGCCACCGGCCGCATCTTGGCCATGGTCTCCAAGCCAACCTTTGACGCCAACCTTCTTGCCGCACATCTCTATGGCCCAGTCACCGACGCGTTTAAGACCTACAGTGAAGATGAGGATAATCCGCTGATCAACCGTGCCATCGCGGGAGATCTCTACCACCCAGGATCGACATTCAAATTGGTGGTTGCAGCCGCAGCCCTGGAGTCTGGCCAATACACGGCAACCAGTGAGTTTGAAAACCTAGATCGCTACCGCCTGCCCAGAACCTTCAGTTTTGTTCAGAACAGCTCTGGCAAGAAGTGTGGCAAAGGCGAGACGGTCACCTTAGAGACCGCACTGATCAAGTCTTGCAATGTGCCGTTTGCCATGCTGGCGGTAGCGCTGGGCGAACAGCGCATCAGGGCTCAGGCTGAGCTGATGGGCTTTGGTAGCGAGTTAAAAATCCCGATGTCGGTTACCCCGAGCATCTACCCGGAGAACTTAGAAGACTCTCAGGTGGCCTTGACCGGCTTTGGGCAGTTTGATGTGCGCGTGACCCCGTTGCAGATGGCCATGGTCTCAGCATCGATTGCCAACCAGGGCGTGCTGATGCGCCCGCAGCTAGTTGATTTGATCGTCGCCTCAAACCTCAATGTCTTAAGCCAGCCCGAACCAAGCGTGCTGTCCTCCCCGATGTCCAAGCTCACGGCAGGCTTTCTAACCCGAATGATGGTTGACGCGGTCAGCTCAGGCGTTGCATCCAAAGCCCAAATTGAGGGCGTTGCGGTTGCAGGTAAAACCGGCACCGCGGAGAACGGTGTCAACGATCCATACACCCTTTGGTTCACTGGCTTTGCCCCTGCCGAAGCCCCCCAGGTCGCGGTAGCGGTTGTTGTTGAAGACGGCGGCGGTGCTGGACAGAACGGCACCGGAAACCAGATTGCGGCCCCAATTGCTCGACTAGTGATGGAGGCGGTGCTTAACAAATGAAGCCAGCGGTAGGACAGCTATACGGCGATCGCTATCGCCTGCAACTTCGCATTGCCATCGGCGGTATGGGTGAGGTTTGGCAGGCCGAAGATGAGCTAATCCTTCGTCAGGTCGCCATCAAGATCCTCAAAGAGGAGTATCTCGGCGACCCGATGTTCCTGGAGCGCTTTAGAACCGAGGCGAAGAGCGCTGCACTGGTTGAGCACGAGGGCATTGCGAACATCTTCGACTACGGCGAAGACTCGGGTAGCGCATACCTGGTGATGGAATTAGTCCCTGGCGAATCCCTCTCCCGACTGCTTGAGCGCGAGAAAAAGCTCTCTGAAGAGAAGGTTTTGGACATTATCGCCCAGACCTCAAGAGCCCTGGGTGCTGCGCACTCCAGAGGCCTGGTTCACCGCGATATCAAGCCTGGTAACCTCCTCATCACCCCTGAAGGCAAGGTCAAAATAACCGACTTTGGTATTGCCAGAGTTGGCGACCAGGTGCCGCTAACCAAGACCGGTCAGGTCATGGGTACCGTGCAGTATTTGGCGCCAGAGCAGGCCACCGGTAAGACCTCGACACCAGCTACCGACCTCTACTCGCTTGGAGTAGTGGCCTATGAGGCCCTAGCCGGCAAGCGTCCATTCACCGGTGAAAACCAAATGGCGATTGCCATGGCTCACATCAATGAGATGCCGCCCGCGCTGCCGGAAACCATTGACCCTAGGGTGCAGAACCTAGTGCTGAGTTGCCTTGCGAAAAAACCTTCCCAACGACCAGAGTCGGCGACATCGCTGGCAATCAGGGCAGAGGCACTGCTGAGGGAAAAGCGCAAACCTGGCTTCAGAGTTCAAAGCAACACCGACACCAGCTACATCGAGCAAAGCGTTACCGAGGTAATTCCGACAGACACCGCACCGTTGCCGCGAGCGCCGATTGTTTGGCCATGGCTGGCAACCGTTGGACTTCTGGCTATTACGGCGATTGTTGTGATTGTGGCAATCCTTTCGGATCCAAACACCGAGAATTTGCCAACTGAATCGCCAACCAGCACCGAGCAGACCACTCCGACCGAAGGGGTCACCGAGAGTGAAGTCGTAACAGAGTCTGACCAGGTAACCAGCCAATTGATCCTGCGCTCCGAGATTATTGGGGAAAATCTCAGCATCGTGACCGCTCGCTTGGCAGAACTTGGCATGCGGGTCAACGCCATCCCGGGCATGGAGGTCGAGGCAGGTAGCCTGCAGGCTAGAACCGTTTACGCAGTTTCTCCAACCGGAAACATAACAATCGGCAGCGTTATCGACGTTACCTATTACGTGGAGAAAGTTGAAGATGCTCCGGTCGTGATCCCAAGTCCCGACCAAGGAGCAACAGACTCTCCGACTACATCGGATTCAACCGGTGGGGACGGATCACAGGGTTAGAAACACTGGGGCCGAGTCCTACCAAGGACTTTGACCCTTTGAAAACTAGACTATGGCGGGGCAGAAAGAGCTATTTTGACTGAGAACGAAAGACTGATTGCCGGTCGCTACCGGATGGGGCAGTTGGTAGGCCGCGGCGGCATGGCCGAGGTATACGAGGGTTACGACACTCGCCTCGGACGCACAGTCGCAATCAAGCTACTCAAGTCAGATCTAGCCAACGACGCCAGCTTTGAATCTAAGTTCCGCCAGGAGGCTCAGGCCTCCGCTCGCATGGCACACCCAACCATCGTTAGGGTTTACGACGCCGGCGAAGAAGAGACAACCGACGAGAACGGCAATTCTCGCAAGACTCCCTACATCATCATGGAGTTGGTCCGTGGTCGACTGCTGAGGGAATTAGTACACGAGGGTGGCGTAGCCCCCGAGCAGGCAATTCGCTACATCGGCGGAATTCTCACCGCGCTTGAAGTTTCGCACCGCGCCGGTGTGGTGCACCGAGACATCAAACCAGCCAACGTCATGATCGGCGATGGCGACTCGGTGAAGGTGATGGACTTTGGCATTGCCAGAGCGGTCTCCGACAACTCAGCAACCCAGGCTGCGACCGCTGGCATCATTGGCACAGCACAGTATTTCTCCCCCGAGCAAGCTCGCGGTGAGGCGGTAGATGGTCGCACCGACCTCTACTCAACCGGAGTAATCCTTTATGAGCTACTAGCCGGTCGCCCACCATTCAAAGGTGAGAGCGCGGTTTCGGTCGCCTACCAGCACGTTTCTGAGGCTGTAACCCCGCCAAGTGAATTCAACCCTCGCGTTAGTCCAGAGCTTGACCAGGTTGTGCTTCGTGCGATGGCCAAAGATCGAGCCGATCGCTTCCAGACCGCCGAGGAATTCCGCGAACACCTGTTGGCTGCAGCCAATGGCCAAACCATTCCAAACCCAATTGCTCCGGCAGTTGTGACGGCTCCGGAAACTGAGCTTTTGGTTGCTCCGACATCGGTATTGACTTCAAATACCGACAGTAATGACCTGATCGATGGTTTTGAGACCGTGCCGAGCGAAACGGTTCAGACTGTAACCGCCACCAAGATCAACGCGACCTTGCTTTGGGGCCTTGGAACCGGTGTGGTAGTTATCTTGGTTGGCTTGCTGTTCTGGGTAATGAACCTAGGTGGCGCTGGCACCCCTATCAACCCGAGTTCTGGAATCACTGTCTCGAGCGTCGAAGGTTCCCTCTATGACGATGCTGCTGCCACCTTGGCTGCCCAGGACCTTCTGGTGCTGCGGGTCTACGAGAAGAGCGACACCGTTCCAGAGGGTGTAGTTATTCGCCAGGAGCCAGCTGCTGGCACCCAGGTTTCTCCAAACACCCCGATCACGCTCTATGTTTCAAGCGGTGCAACCGAAGTTATGGTTCCATCCCTGATCGGCCAAACCGAGGCGTCCGCGGTAATGATGATTGAAGCCCAGGGACTCACGGTTGGAACGATAACCGTGGTCTCGAGCGCCAATGTGCCGGAGGGAACCGTAGTTGCCTCGGATCCGGTGGCAAACTCCAAGCTGCCATTGGGTTCGGTTGTGAACCTAGTGCTCTCAGATGGCACCGTGCAGATTCCAGATGTCAGAAACCTAGACGTGGTTGAGGCTCGTAACATCCTCACCGCCCCAACTATTGGCTACTCGGTATCTATCGAAACTCTCGATGGCCCGACCTGTGCCGGTCAGATTGGCACCACGGTGCTAGATCAGTCGGTGCCTGCCGGACAAGCCCCGCAAATGCAGAGCATCATCCTGTATGTGGAGTGCATTGTGGATCCGGTAGTTGACCCAGGGAACTAATTAGTTTCGATTCTTGGGCTAAGCGATTTAGCCTTTTCGACAGCACCAGTCTCACCTAGGGTTGCTAACCAGTTGGCAAGCATCAGGTAACCGCCCTCGGTCATAACCGATTCCGGGTGAAACTGGACGCCATAGATTGGCTTTGAGGTGTGCTCGAGGCTCATAATCACACCAGAATCGGTGTTTCCGGTGACCCTCAGTTCGCTCGGCACAGTCTCTCGCACCACCGCTAGCGAGTGGTAACGGGTGGCATTGAACCCCTGAGGCAGACCCTTGAAGATGGTGCTGTCGCTGTGGTTAATCTTGGAAATCTTGCCGTGCATGAGTTCTGGTGCGCTGGTTACGGTCGCACCCATCGCCTCGGCAATGGCTTGGTGGCCCAGGCAAACTCCGAAAACCGGGTAATTGGTCTCGAGGGCGAACTTGACGGTTGGAATTGATAACCCCGCATCGGATGGGGTTCCAGGTCCCGGAGAGATCAGAACTGCATCAAACTTTGCTAGCAGTTCAGGCAATTCGGCCTCGGTGACGGCATCGTTTCGAATCACTTCGGTTTGAGCGCCAAGCTGCTGAAGGTAGCCGTTGAGCGTGTAGACAAAACTGTCGTAATTGTCGAGCACCAAAATCCGGACCATAGTCCCAATAGCCTAACTTGAGTGAGCAGGATGCGTCTTGAGGTTATAAACTTCTGGCATGCCTGAATCAACTTCGCGCCGCAAGCCGGCCCAGAAAAAGGAACCTGTTCGTCCAGCCATCTCTGGCGAGGAGCAGGGCGAGAACCCAACCTGGTACAAGGTGACCATGTTCGGTCTGATGATCGTGGGTCTGCTTTGGATTCTTGTTTTCTACATCTCAAGCGCGCAGTACCCATTGGGTAGCGCATCGTTCCTAGACCTAAGCAACTGGAACATCTTGATTGGTTTCGGCATCGCCATGATTGGCTTTGTCATGACCACCAAGTGGAAGTAACTAGATCCACTCTTGAATTCGCCACAGCGTTAGCACCACTAGCGCTGCAATCACCAAAATCACCCCGGTAAATTGCGCTAACTTCTGGTTTGACCTGCGCGTTGCCGCGTAAACCGAAGCGATCACCAGGCCTGTGACCAGGCCACCCAGGTGACCCTCCCACGAGATGCCAGAGACAAAGAATCCCATCGAGAAGTTGATGGCGATTAGCAGGAAAATCTGGCTTGGATTACCGCCGATTGACCTAATCACGATAAAGAAGGCCCCCATCAGCCCAAAGAGCGCTCCGGAGGCGCCCACCACAGGTTGAGAAGGATCCGATAGCCACAGCACCGCCACCGATCCGCCAACGATAGAGATCAGGTAGAGCGCAAGGAATCGGATTTTTCCGAGCATCGGCTCAAGCTGTTGCCCAAAGATCCAAATGGCATAGGAGTTTAGAAGGATGTGCCAAGGGCTTGACCAGTCGTGCACAAATCCAGCTGTGAGCATTCGCCAAGGCTCAAAGGGTGTGAAAAGTGGAGCGTAGAAAAGCTGGTTTGTGAACAGATACCCCAGCGGAGATATCTGTCCAAGCCAAATCAGAGCATTGAAAACCAGCAGCAGGCTGGTTATCGGTGCTCGCTTAGCCGATAGGCGAAAGGCCAATTAGACCTTTTCGATGGAGATCGACTCGATGACTACGTCATCCAGTGGGCGGTCGCGACCATCAGTTGCCAGAGCGGCGATCTTATCGACCACCTTGCGGCTAGCCTCGTCAACCACATCACCGAAGACAGTGTGCTTGCCATACAACCAAGTGGTTGGGGCAACAGTGATAAAGAACTGCGAGCCGTTGGTGCCAGGACCTGCGTTTGCCATTGCTAGCTTGTAAGGCTCGTTGAAGTTAAGTTCTGGGTGAATCTCGTCGCCGAACTGGTAGCCAGGGCCGCCCATACCGGTACCGGTTGGGTCGCCACCCTGGATCATGAAACCCTCGATGACGCGGTGGAAGACAACGCCGTCATACAGTGGCTTACCGGTGTGGGTCTGACCGGTGCGAGGGTCCTTCCACTCAATTGCGCCGGTAGCCAAACCTTCGAAGTTCGCTACGGTCTTTGGGGCGTGCAAACCAAAGAGGTTGACCTTGATTGCGCCGTGGTTGGTGTTGAGAGTCGCTACAGAAGTGTGTGAAGTCATTGGAACATTCTTTCACGAGATAGGTGTTAGATGGTGACATGAGCAATGTCGCCATCATCACCGGAGCTGGGTCAGGATTTGGCCTTGGACTGGCCAGGGAACTAACCCAGCGCGGTTGGGTTGTCTACGCCACTGACAGAGATTCTGTGGCCCTGGAAAAAGCCAAAGAATTCGGTGCTATCGCAAGGCGCATGGACGTCACAATCCGAAGCGATATAGATGCCGTGGTCAAAGAGGCAATTGCCGACCAGGGTCGCATCGACCTAATGGTCGCCAATGCCGGCTACGGAAACTTCTCCTCGGTGGAGGAAACCACCCCTGAAGAGGTAAGACGAATCTTTGAGGTCAATGTCTTCGGCGTGGAGAACTCAATTCGAGCCGTGCTGCCGCAGATGCGCAAGCAAAGATCTGGTCGCATCATCATGACCACCTCGGTGGTTGGGCACGTTTCCCTGGTTGGGTTGGGTTGGTATGCCGCCACTAAGCATGCGATTAAGGCGGTGGCTAATGCCCTCAGGCAAGAAACCAGATGGCTGGGCATCAGGGTAAGCACTGTCGAGCCAGGAACTTCAAAGACTGGTTTTGGGGCGGTTGCCTTTGGGCTTTTGGAGTCAGGTCGCGCGGTTGGCGATTACGACAAGGTAATGGCAGGGCTAAACAAGTGGCTCGGAGGCCTCTACCGAATCTCCCCGGGACCGGACAAGACCATCAAGAAGATGCTTCGAGCTGCTACCGCTCGAAACCCCAGAGCTCACTACCCGGTCTCCTGGGATGTCAGAGCGCTCAAGCTGGTCTTTTATGTAATGCCTCGCAGCTGGCTAGACGGGTTCGTGCTGTGGCTCGCAAAGCGCTAGGTCTTCGCATCGGTGCACTCGTTGTTGCCGCACTGTTCTTGGCCTCAGGAGTGTTGCACCTAGTTAACCCAAGCGCTTTTTTGTGGCTCATGCCACCTTGGCTGCCGCTTCAGATTGAGTTGATTGTCATTTCCGGTGTCATGGAAATTGCGGCGGCACTTGGTCTGATCTTCAAACAGCGCTGGGCTCCAATCCTCACGGTTATCACCCTGCTGGCGGTTTGGCCGGCCAACTGGTGGTTTGCAATCGATAGCCTCGCTAACAATCCAGAGATTGCCCTGATTGCCTGGCTGAGACTGCCTTTGCAGATACCGCTGCTGTACTGGGCGTGGAAAGCTCCGGTTCGCGGTCGCGTTTAGTTTCGAGGATTTTGGAAATCTTTTTGGCAACCTTCAACCCTTGGTTTAGGGCTTATTGTATGTAACCTACAAATTGTTAGCGGTAAATTTAGTCAAATACTGTGCAAATCACCGCATCAACTGAGAACAACCTGTATAAATTGTTTCCAATAGGTAAGTAACCGCTTTCAGTGAGGAAGGGGGTCTGCGCAACGGAGCGTATGACTCGATCGATTCGGTCTGAAGTCTTACAAAATCCGTCAGTGCAAGGAAACTATGTCGCACCCCATTACCACCGAAGAAATCGTCATCGTAGAAATTGATGCCACCACCAAAGAGCAAGCTGTTCGCCAGCTCGCCGAGCGTTTGCTTGCTGCAGGTCGCCTAACTGGTCTTGACGAGTACCTGGCCGCGGTTGCCGCCCGCGAAGAGCACTTCCCAACCGGTATCGAGGGTGGCGTGGCTATCCCACACGCTCAATCAGACCTAGTGACCATTCCTTCGGTTGCGGTTGCAACCACCACCAAGGGCATCGACTTCGGCGCCGATGATGGCGCTTCCCACCTAATCTTCCTGATTGCAGCTCCTGCATCAGGTGACAACGTCCACCTAGAGATTCTGGGTTCCCTGGCACGCAAGATCATGCACGAAGAATTCCGTGACCGCTTGCGCGCTGAGACCAACCCAGCCCAAATCGCAGAGATCGTGACCAAGGAGGTCCAGAAATAATGGCAAAGGTAGTTTGTGTAACTTCTTGCATCACCGGTATCGCCCACACCTACATGGCTGCTGAGGCTTTGGAGCAGGCTGGCAAGAAGCTCGGCCACGAGGTAATCGTTGAGACCCAAGGTTCTGCCGGTTCAAACCCGCTAAAGCAGGACGTTATCGACTCAGCAGACGCCGTAATCTTCGCGGTTGACCTAGAGGTCAAGGACCGCGATCGCTTCAATGGCAAGCCATACATCCAGGTGGGTGTGGCAAAGGCCATGAAGAGCGCAGTAGAACTCGTCGAGCAGGTGCTTCAGGCAGCTGCCGACGGTACCGCAGCCAAGGTTGGAGAAGCATCTTCCGCCAAAGCTGCGGAGGCAAAGACTCCTTCTGAACCAAAAGAAAAGAAGGGTGGCCTCTTCGGAGGCCTATTTGGCAAAAAGTAACAACGCCTCAATCGCAACTGCGATTTAGGAAAGCAATGGAGCTATAGGAGGCCCATAGTGAGTAGCGCAAGCACTGGCACCAAGATTCGTCAATGGCTGATGACTGGTGTTTCATACATGATTCCATTTGTTGCAGCAGGTGGAATTCTTATCGCCCTCGGATTCCTACTCGGTTCAATCGGGTTTGGCACCGACGGTATCCACGCCTACGACGCAGAAAAGATGCAGATCGCCGGTGACTACGATTTCCTTAACATCGGTTACTGGGCATTCGTTATCTTCTGGTTCGGTAAGGCTGCTTTCGCATTCTTCGTACCAGTTCTAGCTGGATACATCGCCTACGCAATCGCTGACCGCCCTGGTCTAGTACCTGGATTCGTAGCTGGTGCACTTGCAACTGGTCTAGACGGTAACCCACTGGGCACCGGCACCGGCTTCCTAGGAGCAATCCTTGGTGGTTTCATCGCTGGTGGTGTGGCTCTTTGGATCAGCCGCTGGAAGGTCGCCAACTGGATCAAGCCAGTTATGCCAGTTGTGGTTATCCCACTACTTGGCTCGCTGATCACTGGTCTAGCAATGGTTCTAGTTCTAAAGGCCCCAGTTTCTGGCCTAGTGAACGGCCTAACCTCATGGCTAAACGGCCTATCGGGTGGCGCACTAGCAGTTCTAGGTCTAATCCTTGGTCTAATGATGGCATTCGACATGGGTGGCCCAGTTAACAAGGTTGCTTACACCTTCGCTGTTACCGGTTTGGCAACTGCAGGTGCTGCAGCTTCCGCAACCGAGTTCCAGATCATGGCTATCGTTATGGCTGCTGGTATGACTCCTCCACTAGGTCTAGCTCTTGCTACCAACCTACGTAAGAAGGCATTCAGCGAGTCTGAGCAGGAGAACGGCAAGGCTGCATGGCTACTAGGTGCATCCTTCATCTCTGAGGGTGCAATTCCATTCGCAGCTGCTGACCCAGCTCGCGTTATCCCATCGATCATGATCGGTTCCGGTATCACCGGTGCACTAGTTGCGCTATTCGGCAACGAGCTACGCGCACCTCACGGTGGAATCTTCGTATTCCCACTAGTAAGCAACTGGCTAACCTACGTGCTAGCAATTGCTATCGGTACCGTAATCACCGCTCTATTGGTTCTTGTAGCCAAGGGCATCGGTGCTAAGAAGTAACTAGCAACAAACTAAGAAATGCCCCTCGGGAAACCGGGGGGCATTTCTCTTTATTTGGAATCAGCCCACGACGGCTGAATCTCTTCGGTGGATAACTGCTTTCTTGCTAGCATTCCTAGGGCACAAGCAAAGGTGATTTCTTGCACATAGCGATCTTCATGGATCAGCATCCAATGAGCCTGGGTGGGGTCCAGACCTCAGTGAGGCTGCAGCGCAAGTTCCTCGAACGCGCGGGTGTCAAGGTGACGGTATTTGCGCCGAAGTCTGCGAATGCCCTCCCGGATGATGACACCGTAGTGCTCCCCTCCAGAAGACTGAGTCCAGATGGCGAATACTCTGCGGTGTGGGACATGGAAGAGGCCTACGTAGTTGCCGAAGCAGTCTTTTCTCAAATCAAGTTTGACCTGATTCACCTGCAGGGTGACTTCGCAGCTGCTGCGGTATCGCTTGCATTGGCAAAAAAGCACAATATCCCGCTGATTCACCATGCTCACACCAACATCGATGTGGTGCTTGAGCGCATCATCGGCAAGCGTCTGAATGCCCGCTTGTTCAACTTTGCCGCCAAGAAGTACTGCGCTGTATCTGGTGAACCAAGGAAAGATGCTCACGACGGCTGGGAATACATGGCTATCACCTATCCCCATGCTGATTTGGTACTAGCGCCGAGCGCTCACTTTGCCAAAACCATCGAAGAGCACGGCATCTCAAAGAACGTCACAGTAATGCTCAATGGCGTTGATGATGATTCAGTGGCTGGCCTAAAGCGCCAAACCGAGAGCCCAAACAAACCGGTGCAGTTTATTTGGGCAGGTCGCTTCCTCAGGGAAAAGCGACTGCTGCAGACCATTAGGGCCTTCAAGAAGGCAAACCTGGATGCCGAGTTGGTCATCTATGGAACCGGTGCCTTGGAAAAGCCAGCCAAGAGCCTGGTGCGAACTTTGAGAATCGGACACAAGGTCACCTTCCACGGAAGGGTCGATCGCGAACAAATGCTGCAGGCCTTCGCAGATGCCGATGTGGTGCTACAGACTTCAATTGGTTTTGAAACCCAGGGAATGACTGTTTTTGAGGCGGCCGCCTTTGGCACGCCAGCATTGTGCTGCGATAAGCGCGTTGCCGGAGAGCTAAAGCCAGGCCACTGGTGGGTAACAGCAGATGAAAGCATTGAGGCCTTAGCTCAAAGCATGCGTGAGGCCCACGCAGATATTCTCAGCGGTAATAATCGTCGCGGTGATGGTGAAGACAACACCTGGCTGTTGCAGTCACAGCTCACGGCTCGGATGATTGAAATCTACCAAGAGCAGATCAAGCTCAAGAGCGCTTAGAACGGCTAAACCAGTCCTTTGGGGCTCGGAGTAGCTTGAGGCGCTTTGGGGTTCTACCCAGCGGCTCAAGCTCCGCAAATGGCTCTCGACTCTTGGTGGTTAGTAGCACCAGCAGCACCCAACTGATCTCAATTAGCAATCTCGACTCGGTGAGAGACTGGGCAGCAATTACTAGGAAACCGAAGAGTGGAAACAGGTAAAGCGGATTGGTGTGACGAACCGCAACCGCCCACAGCCGATTGAATCCCGAAATCATCAACCAAATCAGCAGCAGTAATCCAACTAGCCCTAGCTGCAACCACATGTCCAAAAAGGCATTGTGTGCCTGATACATCGGAACCTTGTTGATCACAATAAGGCCCTCAAACGGCTCTACCCCTGGGACCCAGTAGCTAATCCAACCCCAGCCTTCAAGCGGCTTCTCCCAAATAAGGTTCAGCACCTCGCCCCAGATGTAGAAGCGGCCCGAGGCATCCGAAGACCTACCCAGCAGATCAAAGAGCTCGACCCGATAGATCAGGCCCATAACCGCCACCGAGCCCAGCGCCCAGATGCCATAGCCATAAATCTTGTGCCTGGTTGCCCGGTCCCTACCCTCAGCGAAAATGGCCAGCAAGGCGGCAAAGGCAATTAGGGCAATTGCCAAAGTCATTCCGGCACTCTTTGCAAGCGCTGCCAGCAAAACCGCGAGGATCAGAGAAGCTAGCGGGATATTCCGCTTTCTGTGGGTGACTATGTACTCAACCAAGAACACCATGATGCCCAATACCGCGGTGAAGGCGAGCAGATTGGCATTCCCCATGATGCCCTGAATGCGATCTCCCTCAAATAGGTTGCCCTGGGACCACAGGTATGAGGCAGAGGGAGGCTCATCACCCTCATAGTTGGGGAAGATCGGTTTTATCGGGCCAAAGATTGCTGCCACCAACTCAAATAGCAGTGATGCTGCCAGTACAAATCTCAGGGCGTTGGCAAAGACATTCAGCAGCTGACGCCAACCGAACTGATTCGCTAGGAACAGCGCAAAGATGGTGGTTCCGAGCTGGGCAACAATAGCGATTGCGGTGAAGTCTCGGTATTGACTCCAAATCAAGCTCAGCACCATCAAGCCCAGCAGCAGGGCCAACGGGATAGGCACTCGCAACAGAGTCTTGCCCGGCTTACCCGCGATCAGCGCGATCAGCGCGACCAGTGCGCCAACACCGACGACCACCGCCCAGCCGGCCCAGCCAATGCTGTAGCGAACGGCATCGCCAGCCAGCAAGATAAACAGCCCAGGGTAGGCCAGCAGAATTCCCATGCGGTAGCGCTTTGCTCTGCCGTCGAAGGGAATTCGAATCGGCTGAGTAATTGGAATCGACGAGGTAATTTGCAGTCTCCTTAGGAAACTAAAGAATACCTTTAGTGGCTAAGACCCGCTTTGTCGTAAAGCCGCTTCATCCAGCGCGGAGCCCACCAGTTCAATGAACCGAACAGGCGCATCAGCGCAGGGACCAGCAAAGCTCGAACAACCGTGGCATCCAGCAGAATCGCAATTGCAATACCCAGACCAAGCATCTTCATGATCGATACCCCAGAGGATGCAAATGCACCGAAGGTGACCGCAAGGATAAAGGCCGCGGCGGTGATGATTCGCCCCGAACGCTGTAGGCCGTATGCCACCGAGTTCACGGTATTCATACCCGCGTCGTGTTGCTCCTTGATGCGAGAGAGCAGGAAGAGCTCGTAGTCCATCGACAAACCAAAGGCCACCACACCGATCATCACAACCGATGAGGTGTCAATCGTGCCGGTGACCGAGTATTCGCCCAAAAGCCACTGCAGGTGGCCATTTTGGAAGATCCAGGAGACCAAGCCCAACGTTGCACCCAGCGAGAGGACATTGAGCAAAATTGCCTTGAGCGGCAAGATCACGCTTCCGGTAAATAGGAACAGCAAGATCATGGTGCTGATAAAGATCCAAAGTGCTGCAATTGGCAGCGCACCTTCGATGCCCTGCTGACTGTCGGTGTAGTAGCCGGCCGAACCACCAACCAGGACTTGATCCAGATCAGTCTCTAGGCTGCGAATCTCAACGGTTTGGTCGTATCCGGCTGGGCTTCGAGGCTCCACGTCAGAAATTGCCACAATTCTTGTCCAGTCGCTCTCCACATCGCTGGGGACCACATTTACCCGCACGATGTCGTCAAGAGCTGAGAGGTCCTCCACATAGCGCTCGATTGCCAAGTCGCTACCTTGAACCAGAATCTCAACTGGGCTGGATTCCCGGCCCTCAAAACGCTCACGCAGCAAATTAGATGCGATCTGGACCGGTGAATCGGCCGGCAATACTCGGTCGTCTACCTGACCAAAAGAGATGTTCGAGGAAAGCGAAAACAGGGAGGCTAAAAATAGTAGCGATACAAACAGCACCGGCAGCGGTCTGCGCATGGTGAAGCGAGCTAGCTTCTCCCAGCCGCCCTTCTCCTTGGGAGCAAGGTCGCGCTTTATGATCCGGAGGCTGTTTACTCGGTCTCCCAATAGGTTCCGCATCGCCGGGACTGCGAGCGCCGCACCCACCACCGCGATCATGACCACCGTAAAGCCGGCCAGCGCGAAGGACTGCAAGAAATACTGCGGGAAAAACGCCATCGAGACCATTACGACCGCAACCGTAAGGCCTGAGAACAACACGGTCTTTCCAGCCGATGCCACCGTGTTCTCCACTGATTCAGCCACCGAGTTCCCGGCGGCTCGCTCCTCTCGGAAACGATTCACCACCAACAGGCTGTAATCAATGCCCAGACCAAGGCCCAGACCGGTAATTAGGTTCAGCGCAAAGATTGAAACATCAGTGAACTGGCTGGCAACGTAAATCACAAAGAATGAACCGACAATCGCCAAACCACCGACAATTAGAGGCAGCGAGGCAGCTGTGACAGAGCCAAAGACCAAGATCAAAAGCAATAGGACAATTGGAACTGCGATGATCTCGGCCCTGATTAGGTCCTTTTCAATGGTGTGGTTGATTTCCTTGGTTACAGCTTCAAAGCCCGCAAAGTGGACCTGCGCACCCTGATACTCACCGGTATAGGTGTCCACCAGTTCCGCCACAATCGGAGCGTGCTCCACGTTGTTGTCGAGGTCAACCAGGATGTAAACCAACTTGCCGTCGGTGGACACCAAGGTAGGCGGCATGCCCAGGCTGTAGTAGTTCAAAACCTCGGCGACGCCTTCAACATCGGCAAACTTCTGAGAGAGCTCATCTACAAGGGCAAAGTTTTCAAAGCTGCCGTCTGATTTCATCGAATCAGCGCGGGTCGGAAGGTCTACCAACACGATTACCTCGGCTGGGTCCTGATCAAACTCCTCCTTGAGGATCTCGGCGACCTTGGAGGAGTCAGAGTTTGGATTGTCGTAGCCGCCACCCTTTAGGTTTCCAAAGGCTTGGAATCCCCAGATGCTAGAGAGTGCAATAAGAGCAACGAAGCCAAAAAGAAACAGCTTTGAGTGAGAAACGATGGCTTTGCCAAGACGACGCATTTACAACCTTTGTTGATATCCAAAGTTATACATTCCCACAACTTGTGAAATCATTCCTGAATGGTCAGAAAACTCAAAGCTCGCTCCAACGCATTCTTCGTGCTGGCGGCGATTGGACTAGTAACCGCCTGGGTGTTCAACGGCATTGCCGTTATGAACAATCAGGACTATCTCAAGGCCTGGTTTGGGACCGCGGTGGACTGGGTGCTCTCGGTTGACCTGCTTATCGTTGCGGTAGCGGCTGCAATCTTCATGATTTACGAGGGCAGGCGCCTAGGCATGAAGCGGGTGTGGCTCTACATCGCGCTAAGTTCGGTCACGGCCATGGCCTTCACCTTCCCACTCTTCCTGGCAATGCGTGATCGCAAGTTGATTGAGAAGCGGCTGGCTGGTGGGAAACTTGAGCGTTTTGAGTTTGATGGACACCTGGTAGATGTCTGGGTTCCCAAGGATCTAAACCCTAAGACCCCGGTTTTGGTGATGCACGATGGCCGGAATGTCTTTGACGAAAAAGACTCCTTCACCGGCAAGACCTGGGAAGTCATAACTGCGCTCAGGGATGAAGTTAGAAGCCCCGCCCCAATTGTTGTGGCGGTCTGGGGCCTTAGCGATGAGACCCGAATCAGGGAGCTCTCACCCGAAAAAATTGTTCGCGAAGACATCGAATTCTTCTGGCGGAACCTTCCCGAGTCATACCGTGCCACTGGCACCGAGCCATTTGGTGATGCCTATGTCTCTCTGCTGGCGGATGCCATCGTGCCTTTTGTATTGGAGCGATACGGGGTGGAGCATTCCACAGATCGCACCGCAGTCATGGGCGCCAGCATGGGCGGGCTGATTTCCATGTATGCCATGGGGCAGCGTCCCGATGTCTTTGGAACCGCAATCTGTTTCTCAACCCACTGGGTGTTTGGCGAAGACAAGATGGTTGCGGGCTTAGTTGAGCAGCTTCCTGAGCCTGGATCTCACCGAGTTTGGACCGACAGCGGCACGATCGAGCTAGATCAGTACTACCCGCCATTTCACAAGCTGGCCGAAAAGGCTCTGGTGGAAAAGGGCTATGTTCCAGGCGATCAGCTAGTGACGAGCATCTACCCAAACACTGGGCACCACGAGAGTTACTGGGCTAGAAGGGTGGCAGATGCTCTGAACTGGTGGCTACGCTCCGGCCCCCGGCCATAAACCTGGTCACATCACTATCGACCATGACATCGGCCATGGTTATGGCCCTGGTGAGGTAGAGGCCCTCTAGCGAGCGAACCCTGGAGAGCGCCACATAGGTCTGACCGGGCGAGAAGGCCCCACGGCCCATATCGATCTGAACCTCGTCGTAGGTCTGACCTTGAGACTTGTGGATGGTGACAGCCCAGGCCAGCCGCAACGGAATCTGCTTGAATTCGGCCAGGGTGATGGGGACTAACGTCTCCTTCACCTTGCCGGTTGCTTCGTCGAACTCTTCCTCGACTTCGTAGCGAACCTTCTCCCAGGTGGCGGGGCCGACCTCAAACTGCTCACCATCGACCTCAACAATCACGATTCCGGATTTTGGTAGATCGACAATGTGGCCGATGGTGCCATTGACCCAGCGCTTGATGGTGCCCCCGGTGGGAGCCTTCAGCATCGAAGAGTCGTCATTCTTGATAAACATCACCTGAGCGCCGACTTTGAGCTGCAGGTCTGTTTCGGCCGGCAGGGTCCTGCCGAAAATCTTGGCGGCGTCATCCGAGTAGCTGGCTCGAAAATTCTTAGGCTCGGAGGCGATCAGGCTCATGCGCTGAGCATTGACCTGATTGACCGTGGCATTGATGGTTGCCAGCTTGATGACGTCGGGGTGGGGCGGGAAACGATTCCCGGCCTGGTTGATGCGATTAAGCATCTCTTGGGTGACAGAACCATCGCGAATCGCATTGAGAATCTCTTTGAACTCAGCATCGGACTGGCGGAAGATCTCGCCCAGCTCGAAGCGCTCTAGCTCGGCATCCCGCCAGACGTGAGCGTCAAAGAACCAGCCTGACTGGTAGTTCTCAGCCATATAGGCCCGCTCTGCGGGGTCCTGTGGCGGAACTGGGGCCAATTGGTAGGGGTCACCAAACATCACCAGCTGAGCGCCGCCAAAGGGCAGGCTGCGCTTTCCACGGGCAATTCTGAGAGCCCTATCGATGGCATCCATCATGTCTGCCGAGACCATGGACACCTCATCGATTACCAGCATGTCTAGGGCCTTTAGGACATCCCTGGTTCGTCTATTCAGGTGCTTTCCGATGTCCACCTCACCCAAGACTCCAAATGGGAAGGTGAATAGCGAATGGATGGTCACACCGCCAACGTTCAGGGCGGCAACACCGGTTGGTGCACAAACCGCGAAGCTCTTCTCGGTATTGGCAGTCAGGTGTGAAAGCAGGGTGGATTTACCTGTGCCAGCACGACCGGTCACGAAAACATTGACGTCGCTTTGCTCGATGTAGTCAAACAGAGCCTGCTGTTCGCCGGATAGCTCAATAATCATCGGCGCTTGTCCTGTCGCTTAGCGAGCTCTTCGAGCATCTTGTTATAGTCCTCAACGTCGCGGTTTCCGGCGCGATCTGAGGCGCGATCTAGCCGGCGACGTTCGCGAACATCGCTCTGTGACCACTGGTAAACCACCATCAGGGTGATGATGATGGTTGGAATCTCGCCAACTCCCCAGGCAAAAGCTCCGCCCACAGCCTGATCCGAAAGCGGATCGTCTCCCCAGGTTCTGCCCATCGAGCCAAACCAATCGGCCAAAAGCAGGCTCTTCTCGTTCATAAGACCAAGGCCAAAGAAAGCGTGGAAAGCCATGGTGCCAATCAAGAGCATCAGTTTGACCGGGAATGGCGGCTTGTGGGGCTGGGGATCAACCCCAATTAGGGATTGGACGAATAGATAGCCGGTGATCAAGAAGTGCACGATCATC
>CAZZHB010000004.1:10424-26771 GCA_964653615.1 uncultured Aquiluna sp. | reverse complement strand
CCAGATGCCACCCGTGAAATCAACCTGGCACCGGTAACCGAAATTGCAAACTTCAACCCGGACGCCTGGCAGCTCAAAAAGGTAAATGTCTACAGCGATAAATCAAGCTGTGGTGCAAGCGGTTATCTGACCGACCGGCTCTATTTCTCGAACCAAACCACACCGGCTTCGACCAACTGTGGCGGCCTCTACTCCGCAAACTACGTTTTTGTGGCGCGCTCTACCTACACTGGCGCAAATGTGACCAGCCAGGTTCAGGGCTTCTCCTACATTGCATCGGGAAACCTGATCAAGCACACCACTCCGTTCTCCAGCACTATTGCACTGCCCACGCTGGACAAGACCAGCGGCAACGTACTGAATGGTGTCGAGCCAAACTTGGCGAACGTTCTTGCTACCGCACCGATTTCCTTCACGGCCAATGACTCAACCATGGTTACCGGCCAGGACATCAATGTGACCGGTTCCGCACTTACTTTTGTTGGTGAAACCAATGGCATCGACTGGAGCCAGTTCTGCATGATCACTCCGGGAACTTCAAACTGTGGCACCTCGCCAGTGACCGTAAAAACCAACGGTGGCTTGGGTTCGCAGAATGCGGGTGTGTTCTCAATCATCACGATGCCAGATGGCACCAAGCGCTTGTTCTTTAACCCAGAGCCCTCGTACGTAACTGTCTCCGGTGATGACCCAGCGCAGGTCGAGTTCAAGTTAGTTGATGGCGCAGGTAACATCGCCTATGCCTTCGGACAGGCAACGGTTACAACTGACTTGATGGCAAACTCAGTTGATTTCACAGCTTTCGGAACCACTCAAACTGAGAGCCCAACCATTACTGGGCAAAACGGAACACTCGACCCAACTCAGACCTGTATCTGGGATGGTGCCGCATGTCGCACTTTGCCTTACTCGGTAACTGGAGTCGGAACTTGGAACCTAAATGCGGGTAAGACCAAGGTGATCTTCCAGGCTTCCGCCGGCTACACCGGACAGACCTCGGTCGACTTCAGAATCGCAACCTCGGGACTAGCCAGTACCGCAATTGGAACTGCAACTGTCACCGTGATTGGCGCTCCTTCGGTTGGAGCGACTTCGGCCAGCATCTCCGCGGGGACAGTGAAGACTTTGTCTCCAACAGTCAATGCCGTAACTAACGTGACTCGCTGTATCTACAGCGCTGAGCCGGTTTCGCTTCCTTGTAACGGAACCTCATCGTCTTCAAACGGCATCAGCTGGTTGCTTCTTCCAAATGGAACAGTTTCTTTCAGCGCCCCAATTACTTTCTCGGGCACAGTCACTATTTACTACGGTGTGACTGATACCTACGGGCAGTTCGCATCGGCTTCAATGACTATTCAGGTTTTGGCTCCAACACCACCAACTATCAACAGTTTGACTCTGACACTCTCCAGCTCGCAGAGTGTGACGTTCTCGCCGACCATCACGGCATCCACCAGCTTCACAATTTGCATTGTTTGGGGCGGTAACTGTGTTCAGGATGCCTCGGGTGCATCTAACGATGGGCTCTGGAAGATTGTTGGAAACCAGATCAGCTACAAGTCGGCGAATTCCTACTACGGAACCGACGAAGTTAGCATTCGAGTAACCGATCAGGCCGGCCAAACCGCTCACGGCACCATGTCCGCAATCGTCAATCGACCAGCTGCACCTACGGTGGGTAACGCCAGTGGTGAAACCAACCCAACCACTCCGAAAGTACTTGCGCCATCGACGAGTAGCATTTTGCCCCTGGTTGGCTGCATCATCAACCCAGCCAACCCAGCGAGCTGTGTCGGTTCGATAACCATCGCAGGCGTTGGAACCTGGTCAACAGGATCTGGAACCGTGATTTTTACCCCGAACGCAAACTTCAGCGGTTCGGCGACTGTCTCCTACCGTGTTACTGACACCACTGGCCAAAGTGCATCTGCAATCATGCAGGTGACCGTCAGCCCGTCGATTCAGTTCACATCCAATCTAGGAGCGCAGACGCATCCAGCGACCAGTGTTGGACAGACCTCCGCAACTTTGAACGGCTCGGCATTTGCCGGAGCAAACAACACCACCAACCGATTCTGTTGGGGGACCGCCACGACCATGGTGGGTTGTGCAAGTGTCGACGGTAATCCGCTAAACACCTCGGGTGGATCCTCTGCCTCGGTATCGGCTAACTTGACCGGCCTGACCGCTGGCACCACCTACTACTACTGGATTGTGGTGACCGATGGCATTGGTACTCAGACCGGAGCATCGGTTAGCTTCACCACCACCGCAGCTCCTGGCGCAGCTCCAGCCCCGGCAGCTACGCCTGAGGCACTGACCTGTTCTCCTGAAGCCAGTTTCTACACCTCGTCGGTGAGCTCCTATTCCGCGTGGAACTACTTCATGGAGACCATGGGCTATCTATTCACCGGTGTTGCAAACACCATCGGTGGAGTATTGGACGCGCTAGCCAGAACCGCTGTTGGATCGGCGCTCGCAAGCTCGCAGACTTTGACCGTTAACCCACTGCTGACCTCGAGTGCATATCAGAACCTTGAGCAAGGCACCTTGCTTGGCGAGTACTTTGCAGCACCTGCAAAGACTCAGTCTTCTCCAACCTTGAGCCCGACCGATGTGAAGATCACAACTGGAACTACAAGTGGCACAGTTGAAATTACTTCGACCAATGGCACCCCTCTTGAGGTGCAGGGACCAGTTCAGTCGGTGGACCTCAACCTCTATGTTGAATACACCGGTGCTGAACTAAACAACCCATTGGTTTGGCAGAACGAAGGCTACGGAACCCTGTGTTGGAAGCTCGAGCCATTCAGCGAGACGTCATTCATGTTGCCAGACCCAATTCAGTTCCCAGGGACAGCTCCTGCGGGAAACTGGGTCTACTCGAACGTGATTGTCAAGGCAGGTAGCCTGACAGCTGACCCAACCACATTCCAAGTCAACACGCTCTTCCCAGCCCCTGGCAAGGGCTCAATGGTTTGGGCTGATGTCAACGGCAATGGCATTTATGATCCAGGTGGCCGTACCGGCGACAAGGCAATTTCTCACATCGTGATTTGTGCAAAGCAAGCCTCTGGAACTACTCCTACCCAGAGCTCGCAGGCCACGCCATCCAGCAGCCCATCGGCAACGACCACCTCGGCACCGGTTGTAACCACCAGCCCAAGTGCAACTCCAACAGCGTCGCCTACCAGCTCGCCGACGGCTACCCCAACTCCAACGCCTTCGCAGACTGTGACTCCGACTCCGTCGGCAACTGCAACTCCAACCCCAAGCTCGACGCTTCCTCCTTGCCCAAGGGCGACGCCATCGGTTGAGCCAAAGATTGCTCCGCCATCACCGACACCTTCGGTGAATTCGATCGTAATTAAGGTCATGCCTTCTTCGAGCCCGACGGTTTCTCCTAGCACTTCTCCAAGTGCGACTCCGACTCCGTCACCAACCGGCACTCCAACGGTGACTCCATCTCCGTCTCCAACTGGTACCCCTTCGCCGACGGCGACCCCCACCTCGTCGGCTACACCGTCGCCTACCGGAACCCCGTCGCCGTCTGCAACTCCAACGCCTTCGACCACTTCACCGGGTGCCACGCCGACTCCGTCGCCAACCACACCTGGTGGAACACCTTCACCTACTCCAACCACACCTGGTGGAACTTCGACTCCAACACCTTCTGAGACTCAGACGCCTGTTGCACCAGTCGATACCACACCTCCAACCATTTGTGAGACCGACAACGAGTACGGCATTGCCATGAAGCTAACTGACGGTCTGAGCACCATCTGTTACCGAGTGACCACCGCATACTTCGCTCAGGTTGCTTTTGCTCCGGCAGTTGTTGTATCCGAGTCCAGTGCAGCTAAGCCTGAAAGCCTGGCAGACACCGGAGCGGATATCAGAAACTTGGGAATCCTGATGATGGCCCTGATTGGGTTGGCAATTGCTAGCTTGAGCTTGGCTAGGAGAAGAGATTCGTAAAGCCCTGGTTGTAGTCGCAGAGCTGGCCTTCACGGCAGCCTTTGTGATTGGCCTGTTTATTGCCTATCAACTTTGGTTTACCAATCAGGTTGCAGATTCGCGAGCAACATCAATTGCAACCGACGTGAATGAGGGCATCAAGGCTCTGGCCAGCCCAAAAAATACCAAGGTCGATGAGATAGAAGTTCAGTCCGGCGACTACAAAGTTCAGAGTGTGGGTTTGATCTACATCCCCAAGTTGAAGTCAGATGTCTGGGCAACTCCAATTGTCGTTGGGGTCGGTTACCGAGAATTGTCGCTGGGCGTGGGTTTTTACCCAGGAGCTGCCCTACCGGGTGAGGCGGGAAACTTTGCGGTTGCAGGCCATCGAGCCACCAACGGCGAGCCGTTCGCAAGGTTCGAGAGACTTGAGGCCGGTGACCTGGTTTACGTGCAAACCAGTGCGGGATGGTTCGAGTATGAACTTCGTGAGAATAAGAAAATCTCGGATCGTGCCACTTGGGTCTTGGATGCGAAGCCCAAAGGCATCAACCTAGGTTCCTCCCAAATCATCACCCTAACCACCTGCGATCCACGTTGGAACTCAGTCAGGCGTTGGGCTTGGTGGGGAGTGTTGGTTTCGCAGAGTCAAGAACGCCCCGCGGCAATCGGAGGTCAAGGTGATCTATAGCTGGCTCTGGGGAATTCTGCCAGGCAATCGCTGGGTTAAGACTGCCCTGTCCACTTTGATTCTGATTGGGGCAACGGCTGGGTTATTTCTGTGGGTGTTTCCGGCCTTGGATCAGCTCCTAACCCCACCCCCGGTGGTGGAGTAATGAATAAAAAGTGCAAAAAGATTTTTAAGTGAAAAGTAGCTAGGGAGAGAAAATGAAGAAAACTACAGGTCTCACCGCAGCGATTCTTGCCGCATCAATGTTCCTTGCGGGTAGCGCTCTGGCCGCAAATCCAAATTCAAACGGCAATGCCCAGGGGAAGCCTTCTCCTAGTGCAAGTTCCAATGGCAACGGTTCCTCCAACAGCAATTCATCGAATGGAAACGGTAAACCTGAAGCCAGCGCCCCCACTCTAAGCGGCAGTTCAACGCCAGCCGCCGGGGCAAGCGGTAACGGAAATGGAAACTCCAACAACGGCAACGGCAATTCTTCTAACCCAAACACTGGTAAGCCCGAGAATCCTGGAAATTCGAATTCTGGCGGATCGGGTTCTAACGCAAATCCAAAGCCGAACACCAAATCTGATCAGGTGACCTCATCCGGTAAGGCCGCATCCAGTTCCTCCAAGGCCAGAGGCGCAGTCGACCAAGATTGTCTGGATTTTGTTGATTCTGGTGCAAGCTCAGATGCTGCGGCATGCCCGGTAGCTCAATACGTAATCCGATTCCAAAATGGTGTCGACGCCGATGAGCAGGCCAAGGGCCTAAAAGCAATCAAAATCCCAGTTTCCAAGGTGCTCAAGGGCGTTATGTCTGGAGCGGTTGCAAAACTAAATGCGAAGCAGCTCAAGGCAGTAATGGCAAGCGGCAAGACCTTGACGGTCGAAAAGGACTTTGAAGTAACCAATGACCCCACCTTCACCACTGCTACAACGCAGGATGGCGCTACCTGGGGTCTAGATCGTATCGATCAAGCGCTACTTCCTCTAGATGCCAAATTCACTAACCCAAATCAAGGTTCAGGGGTTCGGGCGTATGTGGTGGACACCGGTGTAAATGCCGGTCATGTTGATTTTGAAGGTCGCGTCACAGCAGGCTTCACTGCCATTGCAGATGGCAGCGGAACCTTAGATTGCAACGGTCACGGAACCCACGTCGCTGGCACCATTGCGAGCAAGACCTATGGCGTTGCCAAGCAGGCCACCATCGTCCCAGTTCGTGTTTTGGACTGCGTCGGTTCAGGCTTTTTGTCAGGCGTGGTTTCGGGCTTGGACTGGGTGGCGCAAAACTGGACACCTGGAACCCCGGCAGTTGTGAACCTAAGCCTCGGCGGTGGCATTAGCAGCACCCTTGACGCATCGGTGGAGTCTTTGGTTTCAAAGGGTCTGACCGTGGTGGTGGCAGCTGGAAACTCTGCTACTGACGCCTGCGGAACCTCGCCAGCAAGAACTCCCGGAGCGATCACCGTTGCTGCCAGCTCGATCACCGATGGCTTTGCCAGCTTTAGCAACTTTGGTAGCTGCGTGGATGTAATTGCACCCGGCGTCAACATCACTTCAACCTGGTTCAATGCCACCACTGCAACTGCTGTTTTGAGTGGAACTTCAATGGCTTCGCCGCATGTTGCTGGAGTAGTTGCAGCGCTGCAGAGTGCTGGTTACAAGTCCCCGGCTGAGATTGATTTTGCCCTGAAGAGTGCATCAACCGCGGCTATTGCTTCGGCACCTTCTGGCACCCGCAATGCTTTGGTGCAGGTACCGACGACCTCAATCTCTGTGCCAACTTCGTCACCTCAACTTCCGACTGAGTCACAGACTGTTCCGGTAGCCCCAGTGCTGACTGGAATTGTTGGTGTCAGAACCACTGTGACGGTGAACTGGCAGATCTCTCCTAATGGTGGGTCGCCGCTAATTAGTCATGAGGTTGTTGTTTGGGAACGTGGACTTGCCGCAAGAAAGATTGTGGTCGGACCGGGTCAAACTTCACTCAAGGTCTCAGGTTTGAAGCGCGGCCGCGCCTACACCTTCACGGTGAGAGCAATCAACGCCGTCGGTTCCTCGCTGGACTCAAACGTCAGTGAGACTTACGTTCCGAGGTAGTTAGAGTTAGGCCATCGGGTCGGCGATGCCGACGTAGACGGTCTCTAGGTACTCTTCGATTCCCTCTAGGGAGCCTTCGCGACCGAGTCCAGACTGCTTGACGCCACCGAATGGACCCGCAGGGTTTGAGACCAGGCCGGTGTTCAGGCCAAACATGCCGGTCTCAAGCTTCTCCGCGAGGCGCAGGCCACGGTTTAGATCCTTGGTGAAGGCGTACGCAACAAGACCGTATTCGGTGTTGTTTGCCATCGCGACCGCCTCATCCTCGGTCTTGAAGGTGCAGATCGGGGCAACCGGACCGAAGATTTCGTTTCTAAGGATCTCGCAGCTGGCAGGGACAGACTTTAGAACTGTTGGTGGGTAGAAGTAGCCATCGCCGGCTGGAATCACTCCACCCGTGAGAAGCTCAGCACCCTTGGAAACCGCATCAGTGACCAGGGCGTGAATCGAGGTTCTAGCCTTCTCATCAATAACTGGACCGATGTTGGTGCCCTCTTCAACACCCCTAGCCACCTTCAATGCCGCAAACCTAGTTGCAAGCTTTTGGGCAAATTCATCGGCAACCGATTCGTGAACTATGAAGCGATTGGCAGCGGTGCAGGCCTCTCCCATATTGCGAAGCTTGGCAAGCATTGCTCCCTCAACGGCCTTATCAACATCCGCGTCTTCAAAGACGATAAACGGCGCATTGCCACCGAGCTCCATCGAGGTTCTGAGAACTTGGTCGGCAGACTCTCTAATGAGCAACTTTCCAACTGGTGTTGAACCGGTGAAGGATAGCTTGCGAAGTCTTGAGTCCTTGATGATTGGAGCAGTGACCTCTGGGACTCTGGTGGTTTGGATTACGTTGACCACACCGGCAGGAACTCCAACCTCCTCCAGCACCTTCGCAAACAGCAGCGAAGTCAGTGGTGTTAGCGCGGCTGGCTTCAGGATTGATGTGCAGCCAGCGGCGATGGCTGGGCCAATCTTTCTGGTCGCCATCGCCAGCGGGAAGTTCCAAGGGGTAATCAAAAGTGCTGGACCAACTGGTCTTTTTAGAACCATCAGACGGTTCTTGCCATCGGGAGCGGTTTGGTAGCGGCCGTTTACCCGCACTGCCTCTTCGGAGAACCAACGCAAGAATTCTGAACCGTAAGCAACTTCACCCTTAGCCTCGGCGAAAGGCTTTCCCATCTCCAAAGACATCAGAATCGCGAAGTCATCGCCCATGGCGTTCACTTTTTCAAAGGCGGCTCTGAGCAACTCGGCTCTGACTCGAGGAGCGGTGGCAGCCCAAGACTTCTGGGTTTCGTGGGCAGCAGCCATAGCCTCTTGGCCATCCTCAAAGGAGGCATCGGCAATGGTCTTCAGGAGCTTTCCGGTCGCCGGGTCAAAGACATCGAGTGTCTTGCCATCAGAGGCGTCACGCCAAATGCCATTGATGTAGAGACCGGTTGGAACTAGATCGAGAACGCGCTTTTCGTCGGCGGGGGTAATCACTTTGCCACTCCTTTGTGTACTCGTATATCTTGCCACTTCAGGCGCTGGGCATTCACCACAACCGAGACTGAGCTAAAGGCCATCGCCGCACCCGCGAGCATCGGGTTCAATAACCCCAAGGCCGCCACCGGAATCAAAACGATGTTGTAGCCAAAGGCCCATGCAAGGTTCTGCAAGATGTTGCGATGCGTGCGTTTTGCCAGGTTTAGGGCGTAGGCAACCTTGCTCGGGTCATCATCCAGGATCGTGATTGCGCTGGCCGCCTGAGCAGCGTGAGCGCCAGATCCCATGGCAATGCCAACATCCGCTCTAGCAAGGGCCGCGACATCGTTGATGCCATCTCCCACCATTGCGGTTACTTGATGCGCGACATGCAAAAGCTCGAGTTTTTGCTCTGGAGTTACCCCTCCGCGGTAGGTCTTGATGCCCAATTCCGCGGCAATAACTCCAACGCGAGAAGGGTGATCGCCGGAGAGCAGCTCCACGTCTAGGCCCTGGCTCTTGAGCGCTGAGACAGCTTCCTTTGCACCAGGGCGAATCTCGTCGCTGAGTTCAATAAGGCCATGTGCCCAGCCTTCCCAAGCCACAATCACCAATGTGTTTGGACCAGCATTTTGCAATGCCTCATCGACCTCGGCTTGGTTTTCATAGCGGCCTGGGCGCTCAACCGAAACCTGCTTGCCTTCAACCCATCCGGTAAGCCCAATGCCAGCAATTTCGGTCACATCGGTGGCGGTGAACTGGTTGCTGAGTTTGGCGATAGCTTTTGCAACCGGGTGGTTAGAGCCCTGCTCCACAGCCGCTGCATAGGCAAGCATGGTGGCAGCTCCTACACCGCCCAAGCCCCTTGAGTTCACAACCCGAAGCTGTCCGTCGGTAAGGGTTCCGGTCTTGTCAAAAATCACGCGCTTGACCTTGGCCGCAAGGCGAAGCGAATCCGGATTTCTAATTACCAGAGATTGCTTGGTTCCCAAACCGGTCGCCACCACAAGGCTCATCGGCACAGCGATTCCGAGTGCGCATGGGCAGGCGATAACCAAAACCGCGATCGCGGCCGAAACCGCGAAGTCGGTGCTTGCGCCCATAAGGCTCCAGACCAAGAAGGTACCAGTAGCAATCACAATCACGCTTGGGACAAAAATGCTGGATATCCGGTCAGCCAAAGACCCGAGTTGAGTCTTTTGGGCGGTTGCCTCACGCACCAGGTCAGCAATTCTCGAAAGTCGAGAAACACTCGCACTGCCACTGGCTTCCAACATGATTTGTCCCGATAGCGATGTTGCGCCCGCGGAGAGTGAACCCCCAGCAGCCACCTCTACCGGCAGGCTTTCTCCGGTTAGGGTCGATAGATCAATCAGGGCATGAGCAGAAATGAGCTTGCCATCGGCAGGAATGCGCTCACCGGCATTGACGAAGACTTTATCCCCGGCTCGAACTTCTTGAGATGGGACTGTGATTTTTTCGCCATCACGTTCGATAGTTGCGGTGTCGGGAATTGCAGAAAGCATGGCCCGAACGGCATCGGTCGCACTTCTGCGGGCTTTGACCTCTATGTAGCGGCCGATTAGCACAACAGCGGGAACGACCGCGCTTACCTCGAAGTAGTTGTGAGTGTGACCCTGAAGTGTCATGTAGACGCTATAGCCGTAGGCAACCAGCGACCCAAGCGACACCAAAGTGTCCATTGTGGAATCGAAGTGCCTCAGGTTCTTGAAGGCAGCGCTGTGGAATGGGTAGGCAACGTAGGCAATCACAATGCTGGCAAATGCCCAAACCAGGTATTGCGATCCTGGGAAAGCGAACCACGGCACCATCCCAAAGGCCATGGTGGCTAAGGCTGAGATTGATCCAATCCACAGCCTTGGCTTCAGGCTCTGAAGCTCGGAGCGCTGGGTTCCAACTTTGTAGCCCGCTGACTCAACGGCCTGAGTTAGTTCCGCGCTGGAAACCTCTGCCGAAAGCTGCAGGTGAGCCTTCTCGGTCGCAAAGTCAACGTATGCGGTGACTCCCGGCAGTTTGTTCAGATTCTTCTCGACCCGCCTGGCACATGCCGTACAGGTCATGCCCTCAATGTCTAGCTCTTGAAGAGCAGTTTTAGGCATCTAGGGTGGCGAATCCCTTGGCGGTGTATCCCGCCTCAGTAACTGCATCAGCTAGCTGCTGGTTGGTTACGCCTTCAAGTTCTACGACTGCAGAGCCATTCGCGTGATCTACTTTGACATCGCTGACACCGGCAAGGCCCGACAGCTCCTTGGTAACTGTCATCGCGCAGTGACCGCAGGTCATGCCTTCGATTTTGATTTCTACCTTGCTCATTTGATCTCCTTTTTCGAGCCGAATCCTGACATTTTCAACCCTGTGGCGGTTGAAGAAATTTCTCTCTCTAATCCCTAAACAGGTTCGCAATTTGACTCCAGCGTTCGCGATTCAGCGAGTACCAAATCCAAGTCCCACGGCGCTCGCCGGAGATCAGACCAACCTCGGAGAGCTTTTTGAGGTGGTGGCTAACAGTTGGCTGGGTCAACTTCAACGGTTCAGTTAGGTTGCAAACACAAGACTCTTGGTTTTCGCTGGCCGCAATCATGGCCAAAATCTGCAATCGGGTTGGATCCGCCACGGCCTTCAGGGCGTCCGCCATTGACTCCGCCGTACTCCGAGCTAGTGGCTCGGTGCCCGAAGTCGGGAGGCAGTCTTTGAGCTGCAGGGGGATAGATTTCACCGCTAGTTAACCTTCTTGTATAGACACTTATCTATAAACTGAATCAAAACCATAAATAGATGGGCATCAATTGAACTTTAGTTCATCGCAGCGGCTTCTGGCTGAGTTTTTAGGCGTCGCCGCCATTGTGGCTGTGGTGCTTGGTGCGGCTCACATGGCGACATACCTCAGCGCCACCCCAGCGATCTGGCTTTTGATCAATGCCCTTGCCACCGCTTCCGTGCTTTATGTTCTCATCGTGGTGCTAGGCCCGATTTCGGGTGCCCACTTAAATCCGATTGTGACCTTTGCGATGCTGCTTACTCGTCGGATTGATTTGGGATTGGCAAGTGGATATCTAGTGGCCCAGTTTTTGGGTGGTTTTGCTGGAGCACTTCTGGCGAACCTGATGTTTTCTCAGCCTGCCATCTCGCTCAGTTCAGTTGAGCGCGGTGGAGACGGGGTGCTGCTTGGAGAGTTAGTTGCCTCGCTTGGGCTCGTGCTAGTGATTCTGCTTCTGATCCGTTTTGAGAAAGCCAACCTAATTGCACTGGCGGTCCCGGCCTGGATCTTCGCGGGATACTTCTTCACCTCATCAACTTCATTTGCAAACCCGGCAGTGACCTTCGGCCGGGCCTTCTCGGAGGCGGCTAGCTCCATCGCACTTTCATCAGTGCCAAGTTTTGTTTTCATTCAATTCGCAGGGGCGGGTATCGCGCTGGTGATATACGCCCTGCTTCAACCAAAGACCGAAAGGTAGCGCCATGTCCCACCCAATTGCCTCAGTGATGTTCGTCTGCATTCACAATGCCGGGCGAAGCCAAATGGCCGCCGCCTACCTGCAGCATCTCGCAGGTGATCGGGTTGAGGTTCGCTCTTCGGGAACCGCTCCGGCCGACAGCGTCAACCCAGCTGTGGTTGCTGCAATGTTGGAAGAGGGAATCGACATCTCGGGCAACACCCCAAAGATTCTCACCGACGAGGCAGTTCTAGCCTCCGATTATGTGATCACCATGGGCTGCGGTGACAAGTGTCCGTTCTACCCAGGTAAGACCTACCTGGATTGGAAGCTAGCCGACCCAGCCGGTCAGGGAGTTGACTTTGTTCGCCCAATCCGCGATGAGATTCGCGGCATGGTCGAGGATCTGATTTCCAAAATCGACGCTAAGCACGCCAGCTAATCGCTCCAGCTCGGTGCCGAGTTTTCGCTTCGGGGATAGTTAGGTAGGCTCTTTCCTTGTGCCCTTCGGGCCAAGATCTTCGAAGTTAGTGAATTTATGAATTGGCTTGATGCCCAACACATCATCGACTCTTTCGGTGACTGGGCTGCCATCGCGGTGACCATCGTGGTCTTTTTAGAAACTGCATTCATTCTCACCTCGTTTTTACCCGGAGATTCACTGCTTTTTTTGATCGGTCTTTTCCTGGGCACATCCAGCGGCTGGTTGCCTGATTGGCTTGGGTTCGTGCTGATTTGGTTGGCTGCGTTCATGGGCACTCAAACTGCCTACTGGGTCGGTTACAAGATTGGGCCGCCACTTTTTGAGAGGAAAAACGGTTTCATTCTCAACCGTCACGTTTTAGAAAAGACGCACGACTTCTTCGAGCGCTACGGCACCAGGGCAATCCTGTTAGCTCGATTCATTCCAATCCTGCGAGCTCTAATCCCAATGCTCGCGGGCATCTCAAGGATGGACATCAAGAAGTTCACCAAGCTCAACTTTTGGGGAGCAACCCTCTGGGTTGGCGTTTTTATGTTCGGTGGTTATTGGCTGGGGCAGTTGCCATTTATCCACGACAATCTTGAAACCACTGTTTTGGTCATCATTGTTTTCACCACAATGCTGATTCCAATCGAGTACCTGCGTGATCGGATTGCCCGCCAGCGCAAAACTCGAAGAAGAACATCCCTCTCCTAATTTGACATTTGCAACGAACCATTGCAAAATTCTTCCAATGTCTACTCGATCAGCTTCCACAGCGTTGGTTACCACCAACGCCATGATGTGCTGCTCGATGTGTATGTGCATGCTTTCGTGCCGCTAATCGAAACAGCTATTTCGATTTAGCCTTCGGCACCAGCACCCCAACAAACGCACGTGATTCGTGTACTAAAAACCCACACACACATTGAAGAAGGATTAGATCAAAATGACTCAACTACTAACCCAGGCACAGACCGAAGCCAAGGGCTTTGCGCTCTACGTCGGAATCTCAGAATCAGAGGCTCAGGCAGCCGGCACCACGCTTGCCGAGATTGCAAGCAAGCTGCGCGAAACCATCGCAGGGCTACTGCCAGAAAAAGCCAGCGAAACTTACGCCACTTTGGCGATTGCACCGGTGACCGCTACCGGTCGCAACCTTGACATCACCCGCATTGCCCTCAAAGAGCCAAAGGCTACCCAGACCAAGCAGGTGGCTAAGGAAGAAGTTAAGGCTGCCAAGGGAATCGTGGTTGACCTAACTCGCCGCCGCCTGTTTGTGGACGGCCAGAATGCCAACCTAACCTGCAAGGAATTCGAGCTACTCGCCTTCCTAATTGAGAACACCGGCAAGACCGTCACCAGAAACGAGATCGCTGCCATCTCTGACCGCTGCGGTGAGCCAACTCCAAACGCTCGCACCATCGACGTTCACGTTCGCAGATTGCGCGGCAAGATCGCCGGCTACGAGGACATCGTGCGCACCGCCAGAGGCCAGGGCTACCGCTTCGACAAGCACCCAGATGTGCTTATCGAGGAGCTCTAGACTGAGCTAATGCAAGACTTCCACCAGGCAATTACCGCCATAACCAAGCAGGTGGTTAGCCTGGTGGACAAAACTCCAACCCCGATCATTTTGATCGACGGCAGGGCAGCCAGCGGTAAGTCATCGCTGGCTGCTGCCCTGAAAAATGCTCTTTTCAAAGAACTCGAACAAGCCCCACGGCTGATCCACATGGATGACCTCTATCCAGGTTGGGAGGGCTTGCAACTCGGATCTTTTTATCTGAACCAGCAGATCCTGCAGCCGTTGAGTGCCGGAAAAACTGCTCACTGGCAAATCTTTGATTGGGAACGTCAGGAGCGCGGAAATAGCGCCGAGCCAGGTAACGGCTGGCGAGAGTTTTCCGGCGGAACACCGCTTATCGTTGAGGGCTGTGGCTCGTTATCGCGCTTGGCTAGCGAATTGGCGCACTATCGAGTTTGGATAGAGACCGAGCAGACTGAGCGCCACAGGCGCTGGCTAGCGCGAGATGGCGAGAAGTTCGACGACTATTGGCACATTTGGGCGGCGCAAGAGGATGAGTTTTATCAGCAGCACAATTCCAAGCAACTGGCTGATTTAGTTATTGAGAACTAGCTATCGCGATTAGCTCGCCAGGTTCTAACTCCGGCGATGATGCTCAGACCAATCACCACAATCGCGATGACGTAGACGAAAGATCTAACCCAATCGATCGAGTAGGTGAAGTAACCGGCAACTGTTAGTCCCACGCCCCAAAGCACTGCCCCCACCAAGTTTGCGGTGAAGAATTTGTAGTAGTTCATCTTTCCGATGCCAGCAAGGGCAGGGATGATCACTCTGGCCCAAGGGATAAAGCGGGCTACCACCACCGACCACCAACCGTATCTGAGGTAAAACTGTTCAGAGCGCGCGATGGCTCTTTTCAGCCAGTTGCCCTGCCGCTTATCAAGGTATGGCCTACCGAAATGCCGACCTAGGGTGTAGCCGACTTGGTCACCCAACCAGGCCGCAATTCCCACGCCAATTGCCATGACAAAAATGTTGATCGAATCCGAGTGAGCGGCTGAAATCAAACCGGCTGCAAAGACTAGCGAGTCACCGGTGATAAAAGGAATGAATGCGCCGACAAACAAGCCGGTTCCGGCAAATACCAAGCCGAATACCGCTACATAAAACAGCACTGGACCAATGACGTCGAACCAGCCAACGATGTCATCGGTTACGGAGGTTCGGATCGCAATTGAATTCACCTGACAAGTTTACCCGCCCGCCATCAATGACCTAAACCGAGGAATTTGCCTCCTAAACTTGGGGGAATGCGTATTGGTAAGAAACTCTCCTCCCTACTTTTGCTCTCCGCTTTGGCGCTCACCGGCTGCACGGCAGCCCCGGAGCCGGCACCGACCACCCAAACTCCAACCGAGGAGCCAACCCCAGAGCCGGTTTACGTAACCGCTCCGCTAACCGGAGTTGAGTACCTGGAGGGCACCAACCCTTACCTCGAACTACCAGCCGTCTCGGCCAAGATTGACAACACCTTCAACGGTCGACCACAGCTCGCTCTAAACGATGCCGACATCGTCTACGTAACCCGCGTTGAGGGCGGCATGACTCGTTTGCTACCGGTCTGGCACTCTCGTATGCCGGAGACCATTGGACCGGTTCGCTCGGTCCGTCCGGTGGATGCCAGCATCATCGACCAGTACGGCGGTGTGTTTGTTTACTCCGGTGGACAAGCACCATTCAAGAAGGCAGCTCGCGAGACCGGCTTGGTGATGAGCGATGAGGACACCGAGAACGACAAAGACACCTACTTCCGCGAGAAGACTCGTCGTGCGCCATGGAACTTGTTCTTCCTAGCTTCCAAGCTGCAGTCGCTACACCCTGAGCAGCCAGCCCCAACCCAGTCCCTCGCATTTGATGCTGTGCCAAGCGCGGTGGCGTTGGGTGAGCCGGTAACTGAGATCGATGTGAAATACACCTCACTGCGTTCGACCTGGAGACCAGGCACCGGCAGCTTCCCGTGGTCAGCGACCAGCGAGCCAGTATGGCTTCGCTGGATGGACAAGACCGAGCACCTGCAAGAAGGCGGTGCTCAGGTAATGGCCAAGAACGTAATCGTCATGGAGGTTGAGCACGACCTGAGCTTTATTGACCCTAAATACGGCCCTATCCCAAAGGCCAAGATCAACGACAACACCGGAGTCGCTCACATCTTTAGCGATGGCTACTACCTAAAGGCAGTTTGGACTAAGGCAGGCAATGACCAGCCAATCCGCTACACCTTGACCACCGGTGAACCAGTGAAACTTGCCATTGGTAACACCTGGGTTGAAATGATGGATCTTCCAAAGTCGAAGCTCACCATCGCAAAGCCACCGGTTTCAACTGAGTCTGATCAGTAATTGCGCGGAGTAAAAAAGGAAAACCTTCCCGAGAAGCTCTGCCAACGCTGCGGCAAGCCCATGGTTTGGCGCAAGAAGTGGGAAAAGACCTGGGATGAAGTGAAGTTCTGCTCAGAAAAGTGCAGACGCACTAAAGATCAGTAGCGAACTCTTTTAGCCAAGACCTAAGGTCATTGCCGATGTCATCGCGGTCGATACCAATCTTCAGGGTCGCCTTGATGAAGTCCAACTTGTCACCGGTGTCATAGCGTCTACCGGTCAAGACCACACCTCGCACACCACCGGCGATTTCTGGGCGCTCAACCG
>CAZZHB010000004.1:0-10414 GCA_964653615.1 uncultured Aquiluna sp. | reverse complement strand
CTCCAATGCGTCGGTGAGCTGAATCTCGCCGCCGCGACCTGGGTCAGTCTTTTCGAGAATCTCAAAAATCTCTGGGCGCAAAACATAGCGACCAATTACCGCAAGGTTGGATGGAGCCTCGTCGTTGTTTGGCTTTTCAACCAATCCGTTTACAACCACAACATCACCTTCGGCTGTTTTAGAAACCGAAGCACAACCGTAAAGGTGAATCTGATCCCTTGGCACAACCATTAGCGCGATGACGTTGTCACCGGTTTGCTCGTGAATCTCAAGCATGCGCGGCAGAATCGGGTCGCGAGTGTCGATGACATCGTCACCCAAAAGCACGGCAAAACTGTGCTCGCCAACGTGAGATTTGGCTCGCAATACTGCGTGACCTAGCCCGCGTGGGTCACCCTGGCGGGTGTAGTGAATGTCTGCCAATTGCGAGGACTCTTGGACTGCAAAAAGCTTTTTCTCATCGCCTTTTTTAGAGAGCACCTGCTCCAGTTCGGCGACTCGGTCAAAGTGGTTTTCGAGGGCGTTTTTGTTGCGACCGGTGATCATCAGTAGATCGACCAGGCCAGCCTCTACCGCTTCTTCGACCACATATTGAATAACTGGCTTGTCAACGATGGGAAGCATTTCCTTAGGCATCGCCTTGGTTGCTGGCAAGAAGCGAGTCCCTAGGCCTGCTACTGGGATCACTGCCTTGCTGACGTGAAAGCGTGAATTAGACATGGGTCAAGCCTAGAGGGATAACGCAGAGGTGTCACTTAGGCCAGAAGGCTAGACTCAGAGGGTTGAACCCAGCGGGGAGGTAGAAATGCTAAAAAAGCTCTCAGCGGCATTTGTCGCTAGCGCGCTACTTCTTACTTCGCTATCCACCGCCGCGTTTGCGGTCCCGACAGAGCCTGCCTACACCGCTTTGAAGATCCAAGACATCTGGGCCAAGGGCTTCCGAGGTGAAGGCGTCACCGTTGCGGTGATTGACCAGGGTGTGAACCTAACTCACGAATACTTCACCGGCCAGATTGTCGATGGAATCTGCGTCTACCAATCCGGAAACCCAAACCTGTGCCCAAACGGCACGAAGAACCAAACTGGTATCCAGGCGGCATCGCAGCGTTTTGATAAGGGCGTTATTGTCGCGAGCGAAAACCACGGCAACATGGTGGCCGGCCTAATCGCTGGAAAGCCAAACGATCAGGCTCCCGGTGGAGTTGCCCCAAATTCCAAGATCCTGATGGCCAACACAGACCTTGCAATACCCTCACTTATCACGGCACTCAATTACATCTACGACAACCGCGCCAAATACAACATCGTCGCAGTTTCGATGAGCTTTGGCATTACTGGCGGCTCTTCGCGCGAGTACATTTTGAATTGCAACCTGAATCCGGACTACGCCAACCTCAAGGCAACTTTGGCAAAGCTGAGGTCCGTGGGAATTATGCCGTTTGCGGCCTCGGGCAATGGCTACATCCTCAATGAGGTCACCGCTTCGGCCCCCACCTGCCTAAGTGACGTGGTGACCGTAGGTGCGGTCGATGCCACCAACAAGGTCTCGGTTTACAGCACCATGAATCAAAAGGTTGAGTTGCTTGCAACCGATTACGCCAAGAGTGCAAACACGGTTGGTTACGCAACCTCGGGTGGAACCAGCGCTGCCACCCCAGTCGTCGCCGCAAGCTATGCGCTGTTACGCCAGGCCTTCCCAACTGCCTCGGCTCAACTGGTGTTGGATTCCATGAAGCAGTCTGGGCGTTTGATTGACGACATTGTCCGCAAGCAAATTCCGGTTGTGGATCTTTCGGCAGCTTTCAATATGCTGGCTGGAAACACCGTTGTGCCAACACCGGTCACGACATCTCCGACCGTCTCTAAGAAAATCTCATTCACCTCCACCGCTACCGGGAATCTGGTGATTTCAATTCGCGGCTATCAAGGCCAACGCTTTACAGCCAAGATCGGCAACACCTGGATAACAGTCCCAAGTCTTGTGAACACACCAGGTCTTAGTTACACCAAGATTGTTCGCAAAGCAGTCTCAAAGAGCACGGTCAGATACCAGGCATTCATCGATGGCCAGGACATCGTGAGCGGTAGTGTGCTAATCCGCTAGCGCCCCAGCACAAAAAGCAACAGGTTTTTTAGTGACCCCAGTTCGGCTTTGCGACGAATGGCGAACGGCAATCTGACAAGTGGCGCGAGAGCGCCAAACACCCTGGTAAAGATGATGGCTCTGGCCCGTCGATCCTCAGCGCTGCCCCATCTGGAACCAGAGGATTCGGTTGGGTGCTGAGCCAGGGTTATCGGAACGAAAACTGCGTTGCCACCGGCCCGAACCAGGTCCACGACGAAGATGTATTCATCACCGAGGTAGTTCTTTGCTCCAGCTCCAAAATCCTCATCGAAGTGAATTCCAAGCCTGCGGATATCTGCGACGCGAATGATCATTTCGTAGGTGGCGGCTCTCGCGGAATTGAGGCTGCCCAGTTTGGTAACAGCGGACGGGTATTGCTTTCTCAGCTTGCCAGTTTCATCGGTGGCCTGCCCTAGCAGTAGCGATACCTCAGGGTGAGCGTCGAGGTATTCAATGGCCTCTAAGAGCCCCTGCTCGCTGAAGGTGATGTCGTCATCGCTGAAGATCAGGTATTCACCCTGGGCAAGTTCTATGGCCTTGTTGCGGCTCTTGGCCACACCCTTATTCGCAAGCGCTTGAAAGCGGAAATTCTCGCGAGCTTTGAGAGCCTCGAATCTTTCGCCTTGCCAATCGAAATCGTTTGGGTTCTGTACTACGAGAACGGTCTCCCACTCTGGGCGACTAGGTGGCTCGACCAAAGTTGGAACGCGCTCGGCGAGGGTTGAGTAACCCAGGGTTAGCTTGACGCTCATTAGAAGCTGTTGGCCTTGGCTCTGGCAAAGCGCATCAGCGAAGACGAGACCGAGCTAAAGGTGGTGTTCTGAATTCGCAAGGCTAGGAAAAGCACGATTGCGTTCGATAGCGAAACCCAACCCTCGAGGCTAAACCAAATCAAAATTCCAAGCAGGATCACTACTCCAAAGCTTGCCATCAGGGTTGCAAACTCGGCCTGCTGAATTCGAGAACCTAGGCGCTCTGCCGGGGTCACTGTTTTCTTGGCGCGCTTTTTCTCAACGAAGCCACGCTGCTTCTTGAGCTGCCGCTTGAAAAGCACGCCCATTAGCTGAAGCACAATTGCGATTAGCACCAGGTTCAACAGACCAAAGTTTGGTGAGAGGAATGTTAGGAAGGTTGCGATTACCAGAATCTGGGTGATGAAGGAGAGGGCATTTACCAACTCCAGACCCATTGCCCACTCCCAAGACTCTTTGGTTGAGCTTTTCTCTCGGGTGTCGGCGCCGAAGGCCTTGTCGAAAAACTTAACTCGATAAGTCTTCTGCAGGTAGTTGATAGTTCTGGTGGAGACAAACAGGAATGCAAATAGCAGTAGCTGCAAAACGATCTCAGTGATCGGTCTTTCGCTTCCGCTGATCACCAAGTCAGTGAACAGCTTGGCAACCAACAGCTCTGAAACTGGGATCGAAGCCGCAATCAACACCAGCAGCATCAGTTGCCAGCGGTGGCGCTTGGTTGGCACCAAGAGCTTGGTCGCTGAGAACAGCTGGGTGAAGATTGAGCGCAAGGCTACTTCTTTCCAAACCTCGAAAGGGCCTTGCGGATGTGGTCTTCAACCTCATCCTTCTTAGCCTCTGATACTCGGATGTCCTTGATTAGCGAATCTAGGTTTACCTTTCGAAGATCAAGTCCCACCACCTGTGGGTTCATGACCTCAACGCCGGCACCGAGGGCATAGTCCTCGTACTTGATGCCCGAGCCGTGAACATTTTCCTCGTAGCCCTCGAAGGTAACCAGACCACATGGGATGCCATAGGACTGACAGGTAATCATCACGTGCATTGCGGAGGTAAGCACCTTGTCGTACTTTGCAAGCTCCGCCACAAACTCGGCGATGGCGTCAGGCTTTGACATCAATACCGAAAGCTCATCCATGTTCTCTGGAAGCTGCATCGGAATGGAGGTGTGAGAGAAGTGACGGATAAACGCAATACGACCGTTGGTTGCGCCACGCTGAACCGGAATGATTCGGCTAATTGCAATTCCTGGGTCACCAAATGCGGTAATCGCAGGTCCACCCGATTCCTTTAGAACCCTTGCGGTGATTGGGCCACGAACCGAAACATAGTCAGCCTTCGGGTTTAGCTGGATGTCGTCGGTGGAAATACCGGTTCCCAAAACCACAGAGTTTGACTTGATAAAGCGACCAATCGAACCCAGCGCGATGATGTGCTTCTTGGAGGCAGGCTTTACTGGAGACTGCAGAGTTAGGGCCGCATCGGTGTAGTGCGAGACAATCAGTGGGCTTAGCCAGTCACCAAAGTTTCCTGGGAATGGTTTGGACCACCAAGCTAGCTTGATCTTGCTGTCTGACTTCTTGGCCGAGTAGCTCATGAAGGCCTCGGCGGCGTGGATCATCGACTCTTCGCCATATTGCGCGATGTACTTGTTGTCGAATTCAGCCTTGGCCTTGGCGAACATCTCAGGGTCACCCTTGATGCCACCACCGAGCATTTCGCCGATCATGCGAGAACGCTCTGGGTCGATGCTCTTGGCTCTGCCCTGGGTAAGAATGCCGGTGATGCCGGTGGAGTCTGCAATTCTGCGAAGCGGCTTCTTGATTGAGTCCGGCAGCGCCTTCTCCAACTTCTTGGCTTGCTTCAGCAAGCTCTTCTTTGGAGATTTCTTGCTGCCAGATCCGTGCTGAACAACCTTGTCCTTGAAATCCGCAACGTTGCCAGAAGATCCGAACTGGAAAAATGGCTCGCGAGCTCCAGGTTCCAAAACACTGCGCTCTCGAACGATGTCAGTTGAAGGAATCATCTGGAAGGTAATCTTGCGGGCGTTTGCTCGCCAGGCCTCTTCGAGGAAGTAGTCGTCGGTTGCTTTGATGACAGCGCGCTGCTCAAGGTCATAGGCATCTTCAACAATCTTGCGACCCTGTTCGGTGGCGTTTACGCCCCAGAAGCTAGGCTCCCAGAACCTGGTGCGGTTGTGGTAGCCGATTTGCAGCGGTGAACCAAAGCTGCGCTGGAAGCCAATAAAGTCTGCGGTGGTGTTTGAGATGTAGTCCGGCAGGTGAGTGATGCGGCAGTCAACATCGATCCAGAACACCATCTTGTCTGGGTGCTTGTGGCAGATCTCCCGGATGAATCCGATCTTGCGACGGGTGACATCGGCCCAGTCCTCACCGGGACGCTTTTGGATCTCGAGCAACTCATGTCCAATACCTAGGGACTCCAGTTGCTGCCGAAGCTCTCGGGCGTGACCCCCGTAATACTCGTCAGGGGTATAGAAGCTACAAATCACTACGTCGCGGTTACTCACGCCCAAAATCTACCAGCTAGGAGGTTTTATTGCCCCGAAATAGCCCCCACCAAAAACCTGTGCCCCAGGCATAGTGCATGGTCGGCAGCACAACCATGAGCCAAAGTCTCTGGTTCTCGGTGACGCCCTTGGCTAAGCCAGCCAAGATTGCGATACCGACTAGATAGATCCAAAGCGGAAACCAGAACAGAGTTCCAAGCACCAGTAGCGGTGGGATCCAGTAGCGCACCGAAGAGCCCGCTGGGTTTTCGCGAGTCAGCGCCCCGCGCCAAACGCCGGTCTTGAAAAACTGCTTTGCCAGTGACTCCCAATCGCTTCTCGGGTAGTAGCTCACCTGCAACCGAGGATCAAACCAAACCACAAGACCGGCTTGTCTAAGTCGTTGGTTTAGTTCCCAATCCTGACCACGAACCCAGGCTTCGGAAAAGCCTCCAACCTGCTCGACGGCAGCCTTGCGAAATACCCCAAGGTAGACAGTCTCCGCAGGTCCCGCCTCACCGCCAACATGGAAAGAGCCACCGCCGAGGCCAACGCGATTGTTGTAGCCATAGGCAACGGCGGATTGGAAATCAGATTTGCCTTTGGCAACCATCATTCCGCCGACATTGGCTGCTTTAGTTTCATTCAGTAGTTTTACCGCCAAGGCGGCGTACCCCTCAGAGAGTTCTGAGTGGGCATCGACTCGAAGCACAACCTCATACTTAGCTTTCGCAATAGCGAGGTTTAGAGATGTAGAAGTAAGCCCTGGTGATCGCACCAGTTGCAGCTTTGCCCCGTACTTCTTCTTTAGTTGCTGTGCTACCTCATCGGTCTTGTCTTTTGATGGACCAAGCGCCACCACCAATTCCATCTCACCTGGAACCACCTGATGGAAAACCGACTCGACTGCGGTTTTTAGGTATGCCTCTTCATTGAGCACCGGCATTATGAAAGAGATGTTCTTTAGCGCCTTAGCCATTGTGGACATTCCTACCTAGGGCGATCACTCGCCAGCCGGCTGCCTGCCACTTTGCGACATCCAGGATATTTCTGCCGTCGATGATGGTCTTGGTCGAAACCACAGCGCCAAGCTCCTGAGGGTCAATCTCGCGGTATTGCTTCCACTCGGTGCCCAAGATGACAAGATCGGCATCCTTGGCTGCCTCAAGCAGATTCTCTTGACGCAATAGTTCAGGCGAGCGAGTAGCTAGTGGGGCGAGTGACACTGGGTCATGCACGGTAACTTTCGCACCTAGAGCTGCTAGCCGCTGCGAGATCTCCAAGGCAGGGGAGTCTCTAAGGTCATCGCTATCTGGCTTAAAAGAGATGCCAAGCATGGTGACTGACTTGCCGGCAACCAATCCGAGTTCTTGCCGTGCCAGCTCAACGACCTTGTCTCGCCTGCGCAGGTTCACCGCGTCGACATCCTTGAGGAACTCAACTGCCGATCCCACACCTAACTCTTCGGCCCTGGCAACAAACCCACGAATGTCTTTAGGTAGGCAACCGCCACCAAAGCCAATGCCGGTTCTCAGGAACTTGTTGCCGATCCGCTCGTCATAACCAATTGCCTGAGCCAGCGATACCGCATCGGCACCAGAGACTTCCGCCACCTCAGCCATGGCGTTGATAAAGCTGATCTTGGTGGCAAGGAATGCATTGGCTGCGACCTTCACCAACTCAGCGGTTGGAACATCGAGTTCCAAGAACGGCGTGCCGGTTTCAAGAATCGGTGCATAAACCTCACGAAGCACATTGACCGAATGCTGATCCCAGGTTCCCACCACGATGCGGTCTGGCCTGAGGGAATCTTCTAGGGCGGTTCCCTCTCTGAGGAACTCCGGGTTCCAGGCTAGATGAACCTCAAAGCCAGCGATCTCATTCATTGCGTCGCGAAGGGTTGCGGCGGTGCCAACCGGAACGGTCGACTTACCAGCCACCACGGCGGTTGGCTTAATCCAAGCGGCAAGCTCTTTAGCGGCTGCAATTACATAAGAGGTATCGGCAGCGTCGCTACCTTTGGTCTGAGGGGTCCCTACACATATAAAGTGCAGGTCGGCGCTCGCCGATTCTTCGTTGTGCTGGGACTGGAAGCTGAGTCGACCGCTTGAAATCGCGCTTGGAAGCGCGGCATCTAGGCCTGGTTCGTGGAAGGGAAGTATTCCCGCTGCTAGCGAAGAAAGCTTTTGTGAATCTGGCTCAATACCTATTACTTGGTGACCAAGTTCGGCCATGGCAACAGCGTGGGTAGCACCCAAATAACCAAGACCGATAACAGTTACCTTCACAAGCCTTGAGTTTATCTGGCTAAGAGAAACTGGCTGGGACCGTAACGCCTATTGACAGCCTGCGTATATTGATACTGATGGCAAAAGACCCAGGTGAAGAACTCTATAAAGAGGATCCACTCGAGCAGCTTCTTGACGAGGAGACTGACGAGGAGTTTGGCCTACCTGAATTCAAAGAGCACTTTGCTGACTCTTTGACCCCAGCCGTTCTAAAAGACTGGACCGCAAAAGACTTCGCGAGCATCTACGTTCGCTTCCGTCCTCACCTTGAGCGTCACGCTCGCCGCTTCCTTACAAACCGCTCCCAGGTTGAAGAAGTTGTTCAGGACGCATTTCTGTATCTAATGACCACACTGCCGGAGCTTGACTCTGAGGTTGGTGTGCTTCGCTTCCTAAAGTGGAAGACCCGACTTTTGGCGCTAGATGTTATTCGCGCCAACTCCAGAGCTAGCTTTGCTCCGATCGACGACCAGCCTGAATTCGCAGCCAACTTGCCTGAGATGAGCGATTCTCTGGAGCAGGCTGACGATGCAGCAATTGTGAGCCTGGCCCTTGCCAAGCTGCAGCCACGTCAGCGCGAAGCACTGATTGCCACCTTGTATGAAGAGAAGAGCAACGAGGTTGTCGCTGCTCAGATGAACCTCTCCGAGAACGCCTTCCGTCAGCTTTTGTTCCGCGCTCGCTCCTCCTTTAAGAAGGCATTGGTCGGCGAGGCCGAAACCGCAGGCAAAACCGTATCCGAGATTCTCTCCATGGCAGCCCGCAAGGCAGCCGCAGAAAGCGGTAAGTACATTTCAGCTGCCGGTGCATTCCTGTTGGTATTGGCAATCGCAATCGGTGTGGTTCCAAACCTCTCGGGCGATGTCATCGAGCAGCAGGTCTCGGCACCTGAGCCAACCATTACCTCTCCTGAGAGCCCAGTAGCCCAGTCAGAGCAGCAAGTGACTCCGACTGAAGAGCCAGGTCCTGGTTCGGAGGTTCTTGTTGTCGACGAGGTTGTGACTACTCAAACCGAGATTGTCATTCGCCCTGCCAGCGTTGTGACTCCAAAGCCAGCGCCAACCGCGGCCGCTATCGCGCAGCAGCAGAGTGAAACTGCTATGCGTAACGCCTTGAGTGTTAACACAGTAAAGATGCTCAGCAAGACCTCTGCGGCCAACGCCAATGCAGTTTCTTCAAACGGTTCACTCGGCACGGTCAACGTTGCCGGCACCAGTGGCTTGAACGCAATCATTTCCTATGACCTCGATTCCAAGGATGGCGTAACCGGGGCCTGGATCTCGTTCGATGTTGCAGGCAACACCTTTGTTGCCGGATCCGACCGTTCGATTGCGGAGAAGATCACAAACGCCGATGGTTCGGTGACCTTGATTTACGTTGCGACCGACCTCTTGGTTGGTGACACAACCGGAAACTACGGCTACCTCGCCATTGGCGATAGCCACATCTCTCGCTCTGCAATCAAGGTTTCAGTCACACTTAACAGTGATGGATCAGTTGCTGGCTCGACAATCACGCTAATTCCTAAGGCTTAGTCCCCTTAAATTTTTTTCTGAAACTTGGCGTAATTGCGTAACGCTCAAGTTATTACTCCGTTACCTTTGACTAGAGAGTATGTATCCTCCTGCTTGGTTGGTGGTTGCACGCTCTCGAACCAGGCGCTCCATATGGGTTCCTGGAAACCAAGAAGAAAGAGAACGAATGTTCAAGAACACGACTCGTAGGGGTCTTGCGATTGGTGCAGCTATTGCCGTTGCCTTCTCTGGTCTGGTGACTTCACCAGCTCAGGCTGCAGGCGAGGTAGTATTTGTCCCTTCTGCTGGAACTTCCTACAACACGTTCGTGACTGAGAACTTCACCCTGCAGGCATCTTTGGCTCCTGGCCAGGTTGCTGCTAACGCAGTTCAGTTGAAGTACAAGATCGACAAGGCAGCTGGCGCAACTGTGTCCTACGCTGTGTCGACCTCCGCTCCAGTCTCAGGCGCAGTAAACCTAAACGCAGCTTCTACCTCTGTGGTAGTTGCAGCTGATGGCGCTGGCGCAACTACTCAGAACTTCATCCGTCTGAGCGTTGTCAACGCCAACTCCGCATCGAGCACCGTTGACGTAACCGTCACCGCGTTCCTTGACGCGAACAACAACAGCACTCTTGACGCAGGTGAGTTCAACACTCCTCAGACCGTTAGCTTCAAGAAGTACACTGACGTTGCTACCTCGGTTGTTGTTACCACCCCTGCTCAGCTTGACGTAACCGTGTCCGGTACCGTTGCCTTCACCGGCATCAACACCGACCAGGTTCAGTCTGCACGTGGTGTAGTTGTGATTGTTGGTGGAACTGAGCTGTCTTCTGTTTCAGCAACCACCACCTATGCACGCGCCGTTAGCGCTCTAGCAGCAGCAGCTACTGTTTCTGCTTACGCAGTTGTTAACAACTTCAAGGTAGGCGCAAACGCAACCACCGCAACCGCAACCACCAGCACTGTCAAGTCTGTAACTGCTTCTGCAGTTGCTGGCGACAACGCTGCTAACGTTTCTGCGGGTGCTGTTGACGTTCGTGCGACCAGCTCATTTGTGGTTACCGGTACTGCCCTAAACGGCACCACCTCGACCGCATCTGGTGTTGCTGCAGCTGCAGTTACTGCAAAGGTAACCACCTCGGCTACCCTGAGCACCACTAAGACCATCACTGTAAATGGAACCGTTTACACCTCAAGCACCACCCTTGCAGCGGCCTCGTTCG
>CAZZHB010000003.1:0-30873 GCA_964653615.1 uncultured Aquiluna sp. | reverse complement strand
AGGAGCGCTAGTTGTTCGGAAATCTCTCTGACAGACTCTCAGATACCTTCAAAAACCTTCGCGGCAAGGGAAGGTTGTCAGCTGCCGACATCGATGGCACGCTGCGCGATATTCGTAGGGCACTTCTCGAGGCGGACGTATCCCTTGAGGTAGTAAAGGACTTCACGGGCAAGATCCGTGAGCGCGCTTTGGGCGATGAAGTCTCAAAGGCTCTAAACCCGGCTCAGCAGGTGGTGCAGATCGTCAATGACGAGCTAAAGGCCATTCTGGGTGGCGAGGCTAGAAAGCTATCTTTCGCCAAGAACCCGCCAACCGTCATCATGCTTGCAGGTCTCCAGGGTTCTGGTAAGACCACCTTGGCCGGAAAACTAGCGAAGTGGCTCAAGGAACAAAACCACACTCCACTGTTGGTGGCAGCTGACCTACAGCGCCCAAATGCAGTTACCCAGCTGCAGGTGCTGGGGGAGAAGACCGGAGTCCCAGTCTTCGCCCCAGAGGCAGGCAATGGCGTTGGAAATCCGGTAAAGGTTTCTAAAGACGCAATCGCTCATGCCAAGAAGTCACAGTTCTCGGTGGTGAGTGTTGACACCGCGGGTCGCTTGGGTGTTGACGAAGAGATGATGCAGCGGGCGCGTGACATCCGCGATGCGGTTGAGCCTGATGAGATTTTGTTCGTTGTCGACTCGATGCTCGGTCAAGACGCGGTAAACGTCGCCAAGGCCTTCCACGAGGGCGTTGGAGTCTCAGGTGTCGTGCTAACCAAGCTTGATGGTGACTCCCGCGGCGGTGCCGCTTTGTCGGTGGCAACCATTACCGGTGCTCCGATTCTGTTTAGCTCGACCGGTGAAGGGCTCGATGCCTTTGAGCCGTTCTATCCAGATCGCATGGCAAGCCGCATCCTGGACATGGGTGACATCGTCAGCCTTATCGAGCAGGCGCAGAAGACCTTCGATGAAGAAGAGTCCAAGCGCCTTGCCGAGAAGATGGCCAAGGACCAGTTCACGCTTCAGGACTTCCTAGAGCAGATGCAGCAGATCAAGAAGATGGGCAACATGAAGAGCCTTTTGGGCATGCTTCCAGGTGTTGGCCAGATGAAGAAGCAGCTCGAAGAGTTTGACGAAAAAGAAATCACTCGCACCGAGGCAATCATCTACTCGATGACTCCGCTTGAAAGGCAGCAGCCAAAGGTGCTCAACGGCGCTCGCAGAATGCGTATTGCCAAGGGTTCCGGAACCTCGGTTACTGAGGTAAATCAGCTAATTGCCCGCTTTGAGCAGGCAGCCAAGATGATGAAGACCGTCGCCAAGGGTGGCATGCCAAATATCCCCGGCACCAACCCTGCTCTTATGGGTGGTGGCGGTTTCTCTGCAGTTAAGAAAAAGAACGACAAAAAGAAAAAAGGCTCCAAGAGTGGAAATCCTGCCAAGCGAGCCGCAGAAAACTCTGGTTTGAGCTTTGGATCCGACAAAACTTCGGGACCCGGAAGCGCATTTGGGCTTTAGAGCTAGCTAAACGCCAGATTTTCTGGCAGACTATCCGAGTTCGAAAAGTCTCGACCCTCTATCCAGACTTATTCGAAACCATTTGAGACCTGACGAGTGTGTCCCCACGCTCACGGCAGAATCTCGCCAAAGACACCTATAACAGGAGCATTGTGGCTGTAAAGATCCGCCTTAAGCGCATTGGCAAGACGCGCACCCCGCACTACCGCATCGTGGTAGCCGACTCTCGCACTCACCGCGACGGTCGTGTAATTGAAGAAATCGGTCGTTACGTTCCGACCAATGACCCATCGATCATCGAGGTCAACTCCGAGCGTGCTCAGTACTGGCTATCTGTTGGCGCACAGCCAACCGAGCAGGCAGCTGTGCTACTAAAGCTAACCGGTGACCTAGCTAACGCCAAGGGCGAGAAGAAGAACACCGTAAAGCCTCAGAAGGCAAAGGAAGGCTTCGTGGTTGACACCGCAAAGAAGTCCGTTGTGCTTCCAAAGGTTGAGAAGAAGGCTCCAGTTGTAGAAGAGGCCCCAGCTGCTGAGGCAGCTGTTGAGGCTCCTGCAGCAGAAGAGGCTGTTGTTGAAGCGGCTGCCGAAGAGGTAGCAGTTGAGGCAGTGGCTGAGGAAGTTGTTGCCGAGGCACCAGCTGAGGAAGTAGTAGCCGAAGAAGCTCCTGCTGCCGAGGCAGAAGAGCCAAAGGCCGAGTAATACAAATGTTGCAAGCAAGCCTCCAGCACATCGTTCGTGCCATCGTGGATAACCCAGATGACGCAACCGTAGCCGCCCGTAACGGCGGTAAGGGCGATCTGCTGGAGGTGCGCGTGCACCCTGACGACCTAGGTCGTGTAATCGGCAAGGGCGGCCGCACCGCAACAGCCCTAAGAACCGTTGTCAACGCCCTTGCGGATGGCAAGCGCGTTCGAGTTGACGTGGTGGATACAGATTTCTAGTAGCACCAAGCTCCGCGTTGGCAGGCTCCTCAAAGCCCACGGCCTAAAGGGAGCAATCAAATTAGAGCTATACACCGACAGCCCAAATGAACGCTTCGTTCCCGGCGCGGTATTAGAACTTCAAGTTCCGCAAGAATCCCCTTGGTTTGGCAAGACAGTCACCGTCTCTGAGCTCAAGTGGTTTAACTCATCCCCAGTCTTGTTTCTAAAAGATGTTTCCGATCGAACGCAGGCCGAGAGCCTGATCAAGGCGATTTTGCTGGTCGAGCAGCCACTGGATGTTTCTCCTCAAGAACCGGACGCCTGGTATGACCACCAGCTAGCTGGCCTGAAGGTAGTGCGCGAAGGCGTAGAGATCGGCACGCTTTTGCGCGTCGAACACATGCCGGCTCAGGACCTATTGGTGATCAAGACTGAAGACGCCGAAGTTTTACTTCCGTTCGTAAAGGCGTTTGTGCCAAAGGTGGACGTCCAGGCTGGTGTAATTGAAATCACCCCACCGGGTGGATTGTTTGAGCAGATCGAGGAAGCTGATGCGAATTGACGCGGTTTCAATCTTCCCTGACTACTTCAACGTTCTAGAGATTTCCCTTTTGGGCAAGGCTCAAAAGCAGGGCCTAATCCGCTTTGAGGCTCATGACCTAAGGTCCTGGACACATGATGTCCATAAGACCGTAGACGACTCACCATACGGTGGCGGAGCAGGCATGGTTATGAAGCCAGAGCCTTGGGGCGAGGCATTCGACCAGCTACTGGGCGATAACAAGCCAACCGTCATCTTCACTACCCCAGCGGGCAGGCCATTCAATCAAGCACTGGCTAAGGAACTTTCCCAGAAAGAGCACATAGTCTTTGCCTGTGGCCGTTACGCGGGCATAGATCAGCGTGTGGTTGAGCATGCCAAGACCAGAGCCGAGGTTTTGGAGATATCACTCGGGGACTACGTGCTCAATGGTGGCGAGGTGGCAGCCCTTGCGATGATTGAGGCAATTACTCGATTGATCCCTGGGTTTATGGGCAATGCCGAGTCGATTGTTGAAGAGTCTCACTCGGATGGACTGCTCGAATATCCGAGTTACACCAAGCCACAGTCCTGGCGTGGTTTGGAGGTTCCAGAAGTTTTGCTGTCAGGTCACCATGCCGAGATTGCTAAGTGGCGCAAGGCGCAATCGGTTGAGCGCACCAAGGCCGTTAGACCTGATTTACTGGGCGAATAGTTGCCTTTGCCGCTTTGATGTGGCAGACTTTCTCCTTGTGTCCGGCCGTCTCTGCCGCAGGGGAGCATAGGACACGACCCAAAGTAACTACTAGCCGTTTTGACCTGCGCGCAAAAGGAAAGATAAGAAAATGCACATTCTTGACGTCGTAGACGCAGCGAACCTAAAGAGCGACATCCCAGACTTCCGCGCTGGTGACAACGTGAAGGTTCACGTAAACATTGTTGAAGGTAACCGCAGCCGTGTTCAGGTTTTCCAGGGCGTTGTGATTCGCAAGTCCGGTCACGGTATCCGCGAGACCTTCACCGTGCGTAAGGTTTCCTTCCAGGTAGGCGTTGAGCGTACCTTCCCAGTGCACAGCCCAGTAATCGAGAAGATTGAGCTGGTCTCCCGCGGTGCAGTTCGCCGTGCGAAGCTTTACTACCTGCGCGACCTACGCGGTAAGGCTGCAAAGATTCGCGAAAAGCGCGAGAACATCTAAGTAAACTTTTTCTCATGCAGGATTCCGGGGAACTTAGACCCCGCAGCGCCACGATCATGGCTTCCATCCGCCGCTTTACGAAGCGGTCGAGGAAGAACTGGTTCGTGGCGTTGCTATTTGATTTTGTAGTAATCGTCGGTACTGCTCTGGTGCTATCGGTCGTGATCAAGGCCTTCTTGATCCGCTCGTTCTACATTCCTTCCGGCTCCATGTTGGAAACCCTGCAAATCAATGACCGCATCATTGTGAATGTTTCAGCTCCGGAGCTGTTTCCGCTAGAGCGCGGTGATGTTGTTGTGTTCCGCGACCCAGGCGGCTGGCTGGGGGCTATTCCCACTCAAGAGAAACCCTTTATTCAAGAGGCTTCCGATTTTGTTTTAGGAACTTTTGGCATCACTGCGCCTGATTCCGCCGAGCACCTGGTAAAGCGCGTTATCGGCCTGCCTGGAGACACCGTGGAGTGCCGTGAGGGCGATAGCCGAATCTGGATTAATGGCGTAGCTATCGATGAGCCGTATTTGGCTCCAGGCGCCATTCCTTCGGAGATGACCTTCAAAGTGACAGTTCCGAAAGATTCATACTGGGTTATGGGCGATAACCGTCAGAACTCAACGGACTCTCGCTATCACCAGGATCTTCCATCTGGCGGTTTTGTGAACAAGGAGTTTGTTGTCGGCAGGGCAATCCTGGTCTCTTGGCCTGTTGAAAACTGGATCTTCTTGAACAACTTCTCAGAGACCTTCAAAGATGTACCCAAGCCTTGAGGTTGAAAAACTACTTCTAGAGCGCTACGACACCGTTATCGGGGTTGATGAAGTCGGTCGTGGGGCTTTAGCTGGCCCAGTAGCGGTCGGAGCTGCGGCCTTCTCTAGAGCAACCAGCCTTGATATTCCAGAAAAACTTCGAGACAGTAAGGCAATTGCTGAGACCAAGCGCGATGCCATTGCCGAACTCTCACGAGCCTGGGTTTCGCATGCCGTTGGCTACAGCGCAGTATTTGAAATTGAGCAAAACGGCATCACAAGGTCTTTGGCCGATGCTGCCACTGGAGCTATCGCACAGCTGATCTCAGGTAAAACCATTGTGCTTCTGGATGGCAGTCACAACTGGTTGCAAGATTCAGGGCTGGATGTTGACTATCACGTCCAGATCAAGGCCGATAGAGATTGCGCCATCGTTTCTGCTGCAGCGTTGATTGCCAAAGTTGATCGCGATAATCACATGCGTGAGCTTCACATCGAATTTCCGGACTACGGCTGGGATGGAAATAAGGGTTATGCCTCAGAATCCCACATCAAGGCGATTCAGAGCCTTGGGCCAACCAGGCATCACCGACTGAGCTGGCTCAGCAAAATTCTTGCCGATGCCAATTCACTTTTTTGAGGCTTAGACTTACAGCACCATGGACGAGAACGAATTCGAAGACTACGACAGAGACGCGGAACTAGCGCTCTATCGCGAGTACCGCGACGTCGTGAAGATGTTCCGCTTCGTGGTTGAGACTGAGCGACGCTTCTACCTGGCTAATGACGTCGAACTCAAGCGAGTCGACACCGCCACGGATTTCTACTTTGAGCTAAACATGCAAGATGTCTGGGTTTGGGATATCTACCGCACCGACCGATTCGTCAAGCAAGTCAAAGTCATGACCTTCAAGGATGTAAATGTTGAGGAGATTGGCAACCGCGAACTGGAGATTCCAAAAGAATTCGCAGTAGGCGAATAAGCCTAAGTTCTCCACAAATTTCACAGCCGAAAGACCCCAGGTCGGACGTTTCGCAACGCTATCTGCATGCAGATAACTCCCGAGCAAGAAGCCACAATCGCCTATTCGGCACTTTCTGAACCTGGAGATGCCCTTGCTTTCTTGATTTTCCAGCAAAACGGGTGGCAAGCCATCGAACAGTTTCGATCGGGTAGGGCCAAGAACATTTGGCCAGAGCAAATTCATCAAATTGCACCCGAGTATGTTGCAGGACTACCTCTTTTGTTTGAAAGGTTTGCTCTTCGCTTGCCCAAAATTCATGTGCCCACACTGGTCCAGCGAGCAATTCGCTGGAATGCATATCCAGTGTTTCCGGATCAACTACCGATTCTTTGGAACAATTTTGAAGACCTAGGTTTGCACCAGCCATACCTTGTTTGGGTTGCCGGGTCTAAGGCGATCTTTGAAGTCGAAGGCAATGCAATTGTTGGCACCAGAACCCCGACCCAGCGGGGTGTAAACAATGCGAGAAAACTTGTGAAACAACTTGGCGCAGCGGTGATTTCGGGAGGTGCAACCGGGATCGATTTTGCCGCTCACCGAGCCGCCTTGGATTTTGGGTTGCCAACCGCGGCCTTTATGGCCGGCGGCATCGACCGCGCATACCCCACCCAAAATTGGCCGTTATTTCATGAAATTGTCAGAAGTGGGGGAGCGCTGGTTAGTGAAACAGTGCCATTTACCGCCCCAAGTAGATTCCGCTTTCTAAATCGAAATCGACTAATTGCGGCTAGCTCAGCCTCGACCTTCGTCATCGAGGCCGGCTATCGCTCTGGATCCAAGAACACGGCCAATCACGCTAGAGCCTGCGGTCGAGAGGTTTTTGCGATTGCCGGGGGTTGGTCCGACAGGGCCTCTCAGGGCTGTAATGCCATGATCAAAGAGGGTCTGGCTCAACCCTGGCAAATTGATCGGCATCGCAGTGTTGAGCCTAGTTATTCACAAAAACGAATCCAAGACGCTTTGCGCGAGGGAGCTTCCGACCACTCTTCGATTGCTAGGGAGTCTGGCCTAAGCATTAGTGAGGTTAGGCGAGAGTTGGCACGCTTGCAGCTGGATGGCTGAGCACCTACTGCGGTTTGGGGCAAATTGCACCTAATCTGGCTTGGTGGATCGGTTTGAATCAGAGCGAGAGGCCTTCATCAGGTCCTTATCTGCTCGCGGAAACTCACCTCACACCCAGAAGGCATATGGCACTGACATTGCCGAGTTTCTCGGTTTTCTTGCCGACAGTAAATCTGAGTTAGATCTAAATTCACTGAGGCAGTGGCTTTGGGTGTTGACCGATGCTGGTGCCACCAAATCCACCATTGCGAGAAAATCCTCGTCGGTCAGGGCATTCACTGCCTGGTTGTTGGAGCGTGGAGTAATCGATGTCGATCCTGGGCTCCGGCTTCGATCGCCAAAGCTTGAGAGAAGTCTTCCCAAGGTAGCCTCAGAGGATTCTGTTTCCAAGGTTTTGGAGCGCCTAAAAAACCTTGCGACTACCGATAAACCTGACGCCCTCAGGGACTGGTGCGCATTTGAGTTGCTCTACGCAACCGGCATGCGCGTCAGTGAACTTGCCGCATTGGATATCGATGATTTTGATTTCTCAAGGCAACTTGTGAGGGTCACTGGTAAGGGTGACAAGCAGCGGATGCTGCCATTTGGCGATGCCGCGGCTGAAGCCTTGGCACGTTGGATGCGAATGGGGAGAAATCTTTACGCGCTGCCTGAGTCTGGGCAAGCTTTGCTGCTGACATCTCGAGGCAAGAGAATCGGAGTTAGGCAGATTTACTCGCTGGTCGCCAAGCAGCTTGAGGAGACCCCAACTGGTGCGGCAGGCCCCCATACTCTTAGGCATTCGGCGGCTACACATCTTTTAGATCACGGGGCAGATCTGCGGGCAGTGCAAGAAATCCTTGGTCATGCATCTTTGGGAACGACTCAGATTTACACTCACGTGTCAGTTGAGCGACTGAAAAAGTCCTTCGAGCAGGCTCATCCCAGGGCTTAGCCCTTTAAATCACTGGGACTTAGGTCACCTAGAAAGTACTCGGGGGATAGGTAGCCCCACGTGCTGCGGATCGAAAAATGCACGCAACTCTCACAGTGGTATCTGTAGGTTTTCAACGGTTTACAGTGCCAGGCGAATGGCTCTCCGAGGCTGACGCTAGCACCGACTTCAAGCTCACTGCAGGCAGGCTCGAAACTTGCTAGGTACCCGTTTCTGCCCTTCACTGTCACCACATTTCTATCAACCACCAAGCCTTGGAAAGTGACTTCGCCATCAAACGGAGATTTGATCGCAGAACCGACGGTGAGCATGTAGTCAACACCCCTGTGACCGGGACCATATTCGGTTGTTGGAGCTTGATAAACCGCCACCCAAGTCGAAGAATCGGTGTCTGTCGGGTAAGCCCAATTCGACTGCGAGGCAGGCAATGCAAAAAGGGCTGGAACAAGCAAAATTGTGATCGCTAATCGGGTCATTTGGTAAGCCTGATTGGCCCGCATGGAATGAGCGCTTTTGCCCAGAAAGTAGTGGATAACTTGGCTGCAAGCTGGTATGGTTGTCCACGGTCTAGAGCAATTTAGATCGAATTCGCGTGTTCCAACAAACTCCGCCACCTCGGTACAAGCCTTGGCTTGGTCGTGTCGGAAGGAATGCCAGGGATTTGACCAAAAGGTCAAGTCAAAACTGAGGGATGCACCCGTGCGTCCAAAAAGGAGTGCCTCATGGCAACTATCACTATGCGTCAGCTACTTGACGCGGGTGTCCACTTCGGTCACCAGACCCGTCGCTGGAACCCAAAGATGAAGCGATTCATTCTTACCGACCGCTCCGGCATCTACATCATCGACCTACAGCAGTCGGTGGACCACATTGACAAGGCATACCACTTCGTTCGCGACATCGTCGCAAACGGTGGATCCATCATGTTTGTTGGCACCAAGAAGCAGGCTCAGGGCGTTGTTGCTGCTGAGGCAAAGCGTGTTGGCCAGCCATTCATCAACGAGCGCTGGTTGGGTGGTCTATTGACCAACTTCGGCACCGTAAACAAGCGTATTCAGCGCCTAAAGGAGCTGGAGACCATGGACTTCACTGACGCCGCTAAGGCTGGCATCACCAAGAAGGAGCTTTTGATCCTTCGCCGTGAGAAGGACAAGTTGGAGAAGACCCTGGGCGGTATCCGCACCATGGCAAAGACCCCAAGCGCACTTTGGGTTGTCGACACCAACAAGGAGCACCTAGCCATCACTGAGGCTAAGAAGCTCGGAATTCCAGTTATCGCCATCTTGGACACCAACTGTGACCCTGACGACGTAACCATCGGTATTCCTGGAAACGACGACGCTATTCGCTCGATCGAGTTGCTAACCCGCGTTATCGCAGATGCAGCAGCCGACGGCATGATCGCTCGCCACAACAAGGGCGGCGAAGAGGCAGAGCCACTAGCCGAGTGGGAGCGCGAGCTTCTAGAGGCTGGCGAGGCAAAGGCAGCAGAGGTTGTGGCTGAGGCTGCAGCTCCAGCTGCTGAGGAAACCCCAGCAGAGAAGGACGCATAAGCATGGCTAACTACACCGCAGCAGACGTAAAGGCACTTCGCGAGAAGTCCGGCGCCGGCATGATGGACTGCAAGTCCGCTCTAGACGAGGCCGATGGCGACATCGAAAAGGCATTTGAGCTTCTAAGACTCAAGGGTCTAAAGGGAGTTTCAAAGCGCGAAGGCCGCACCACCAGCAACGGTCTAATCGTTGCTCGTGTTTCTGGCGGCACCGGAACTTTGATCGAGCTTGCTTGCGAGACTGACTTCGTAGCAAAGGCTGAGAACTTCATCGCACTAGCTGACGCTGTTGCAGATGCAGTTGTTGCAGCCGGTGCAACCGACGTTGACTCAGCTCTAGCAGCTAAGCACGGCAACGGAACCGTTGCAGACGCCATCACCGACCAGGCCGCAATCCTGGGCGAGAAGGTGGAGCTTCGCAAGGTTGCAACCGTTTCCGCATCTGGCGTTGACGCTTACCTACACCGCACCAGCCGCGACCTACCTCCACAGGTTGGCGTTTTGGTTGCTTACGAGGGTGCAGATGCAGAGACCGCTCACGACGTTGCAGTTCACATCGCAGCATTCAGCCCAAGCTACCTAACTCGCGACGAGGTCCCAGCTGACATCGTTGCCAAGGAGCGTGAAATTGCTGAGGCAACTGCACGCGACGAGGGCAAGCCTGAGGCAGCACTTCCAAAGATCGTTGAAGGCCGCGTTACCGGCTTCTTCAAGGAGACTTGCTTGCTAGACCAGGACTTCGCTAAGGACTCAAAGCAGTCCGTTGGCAAGGTCTTGGAGAACGCAGGCCTAAAGGTCACCGGCTTCGTTCGCTTCCGCGTCGGCGCCTAAGTAAAAACCTTTTAGAAGGCTCGGTCGAAAGACCGGGCCTTCTTACTTTTTGGGCTCTAGTATTGTCACGATGCGGAGCCAATTCGCAGGTGCACAAAAGGCGGAACCATGGGCGAAAAACGCAGAGTATTGCTAAAGCTTTCAGGTGAAGCATTTGGTGGCGGTTCCCTTGGCGTGAACCCTGATGTGGTCTCTGAAATCGCTAAAGACATTGCAAAAGCCGCGGAGCAGGTTGAGATCGCAATCGTTGTCGGTGGCGGTAACTTCTTCCGCGGTGCAGAACTTTCAAACCGCGGCATGGATCGCGGTCGAGCCGACTACATGGGCATGCTGGGCACTGTCATGAACGCGCTAGCCCTCCAAGACTTCATTGAGCAGGCCGGTGGCGACGTCCGAGTGCAGACCGCAATCACCATGGCTCAGGTCGCAGAACCTTATTTGCCACTTCGCGCCATTCGCCACCTAGAAAAAGGTCGGGTTGTGATTTTTGGTGCCGGTGCAGGCTTGCCCTATTTCTCCACCGACACCGTTGCCGCTCAGCGCGCTTTGGAGATTGGTGCCGAAGAGGTTTTGGTGGCTAAGAACGCCGCCGACGGTGTCTACACCGCAGATCCACGTAAAGACCCAACCGCAACCATGTTGACCGAGATCAGCTACCAGGATGCCTTGGTTCGCGGCTTGAAGGTTGTTGACGCGACCGCATTCTCGCTTTGCATGGATAACAAGATGCCGATGCGCGTTTTCAGCATGGAAAAGATTTCCGAAGCCCTACTTGGCGAGCCAGTGGGTACCTCGGTTCGAGCCTAGTTTTAGAAAGAAGAAGGTAACTGATGATTAGCGAGATCCTGGCGGAAGCCAAAGACAAGATGGACAAGGCTGTTGAGGCCACAAAGGACGACTTTGCATCGGTTCGCACCGGTAGGGCAAACCCCGCGATGTTCCAAAAGATTATGGTCGACTACTACGGCACCATGACGCCGCTTGGCCAGCTTGGCGGCATTCAGAACCCAGAGGCTCGCTCAATCATCATCAACCCTTACGACAAGAGTGCGCTACAGGCTATTGAGAAGGCCCTAATGGCCATGCCAAACCTTGGAGCCCAGCCAAATAATGACGGTTCGATCATCCGCATCAATCTTCCAGAGCTCACCGAAGAGCGTCGCAAGGAGTATGTCAAGCTCACCCGCGACAAGGCTGAGCACGGCCGAGTGTCCGTTCGCAACATCCGTCGCAGCGCTAAAGAAGACCTAGAAGCGCTGAAGAAAGACGGTGGCGCTGGTGAGGATGACATCGAGCGTGCCGAGAAGGAGCTCGAGGTAATCACCAAGGCTCACACCGACAAGATCGACGAAGCACTAAAGAACAAAGAAGCCGAACTGCTCGAGGTTTAGTTGGAAGCCGCAAAGACCAAAAGCCTCGGGCCAAGACTGGCCGTCGGTTTTGGGCTGGGCGGAATTTTCTTACTTTCACTTTTGCACCCGATGCTGTTCGTGTTGCTGCTCTCGGTGGCAACGGCGGCGGCGGGTTATGAGCTCTCTCACGTCCTAAAGCGCGGTGGCTGGCATGTGCCAAAGTATGTGGTTGGGCTGGCCGGATTCTTGCTTCCCTGGATCGCCTATTTCTATGGACCAATCGGACAGTGGCTAACGGTCTTAGCTTCCAGCATGACAATGGTTTTGTGGCGTGGGCTTTATCTCGCCATCAAGCGAGAGCGACAGACCCTGAAGCAAACCCTGCGCGACTTTGGGGCGAGTAACTGGGCGCTTTTCTATGTCCCACTGCTATTGAGCTTTGGTGGACTGCTAATTGCAGGTCCAAACGGCACGGCTTGGATATTTGGCCTGGTGATAACCGTGGTTTCTATCGACACCTTCGGATATCTCATCGGCCGGTTCTTCGGGAAGACAAAGCTATCGCCCGCAATTAGCCCCAAAAAGACTTGGGAAGGGCTTTTCGCCTCGATCCTGGGCGGGCTGTTTGGTGGCTTGATCACCGCCTGGGTGACTGGAGCGTCGATTTGGTTTGGCCTGCTTTTCGGCGCGGCCCTACTGGTTAGTTCTGTGATGGGTGACCTTTCGGAATCTTTGATCAAACGTGACCTGCAGGTCAAAGACATGGGCAACGTGCTTCCTGGTCACGGCGGCATCATGGATCGATTAGATTCCCTTTTGCCATCAACTTTCATCGCCTACCTGTTATCTCACGTAATGTTTTAGCTAATGAACTTCCCAGTGGCCAGCGCAAAACTGAAGGGGTATGACCCCAGGCAGGTCGACGCGCTAATGGCCCGGGTCCGAAGTCAAGAATCCAACCCGGATCGCGAGATGCTGAGTTCAGGCGTTGTCGCGGTAGCGAAATTTGATTTGGTCAATGGCGGCTATCAGATTCCCGCGGTTGACCAAGCGATAGCAAAGGTTGCCGACAGCTTTGAACTTCGTGAACTTGAACGAGAGCTAAAGCGCCACGGAAAAGCCAAGGCTGCTGGAGACCTAGCTGCCCTGCTCAGACTGCTGAAACAGACATTAGATTTAGAACCAAAATCCCGTTTTGAATATGCCTCGCAAGGTTACAGCCCAAGGCTGGTGAATGCGCTGATAAAGAGGATTGAAATCAAACGCGGAACGTTGGTTGCACCGAGCACTTTCGAACTTCGAACCATCTCGTTAGGGCGATCGTCAAATGGCTTTGATCGCGGTCAGGTGGACGAGTTTCTGGGCGCTGTTGGCTCGGCCCTGCACCGCCAGCAACTACTTGGCTAATTGCCGAATTTCTCAAGTGCGTTTAGGCTTAGAGACTGCACAAAAGGAGTACCTTGGGTAGACACGGTTCAAAGCCTCGCGCAAAGTCGCGTTCTTTGCCGACCCTTGGATTCTTTTTCGCCGCATCCCTGGTGATGGTTTCTGCGGTCGACCCATACTCAGGAACCATGGCTTCGGCCGACACGATTCAGGTTTTTGACATTGAAGAGCAGGAAAATCAGCAACTAACCTTCATCGCCCTAGATGGCGAGGGTTACGATCGTGGTTCTTTTGAAATCCTCTCGGGCGAGGGTGTTGCAAAGCTATTCGTCGACGGAGCCCCATTCCCGGTCCCAGGCACTGCCAAGGGCATAGCGCTTGAAATGGTTCAGGATAAGGGCTGGGATTACCACCAATACTCCTGCTTGGTGAAGCTCTGGGAGCGCGAAAGCAACTGGCGCTGGAACGCTCTGAACAGCTCATCGGGAGCCTATGGAATCCCGCAGGCTCTACCTGGCAACAAGATGGCTTCTGCCGGCCCAGACTGGCGAACCAACCCCGCTACTCAGATCAAGTGGGGAATTGGCTACATCGCGAATCGTTACAGCTCTCCCTGTGGGGCATTGGCTCACTCCAACGAGCGCAACTGGTACTAATCATGCGTGGTAAAAGACGCAGGGGAGCACCTGAGCCGCAGTATCGCGAACTCGATCTCTCGATGTTGAAAATGTCACTCCCGCACACCGTTGTAAAGCGCGGAATTGAGTTCACGGTGCAGCAAACCAATGGCAAAAGCGCCGAAGAGGGCAAAAGTTGGCTTTGCCCGGTTTGTGTGATTTCCATCGAACCTGGAGTTACTCACACCGTTGCGTGGGACACGCATCGTGGAGTTCAAACTAGGCGCCATTTCCATAATCACTGCTTCAAAATCTTCGACGGACTATTGCCCTAATGGAAGAGATTCGCGCGGCCACGGAACTTCCTGCAATCAGGGAAGAAATCACCCTGACTACCCTTGACGGTCAGACACTGGTAGGTGAGTTGGCAATGCCGCTTGGCGGAAAGCCAAAAGCCACGCTAGTAACCCTCCACCCACTGCCAACCCACGGTGGCTTCATGGACTCGCATCTGTATCGAAAGGCTGCAAATCGACTTCCGGCCCTGCTGGAAGTTGCCGTGCTCAGATTCAATACTCGCGGAACCCAGTCCCCCAGGGGGACTTCTTCTGGCTCATTTGATGGCGGAGTTGCTGAGCGTTTTGACGTTGAGGCTGCGGTTCGGTTCTGCCAAGAGCGCGGCTTGGAAAACCTTTGGCTTGTTGGTTGGAGCTTTGGAACTGAGCTTGCTATCAAATACGGTCCAGATCACAAGATTTCGGGAGCCATTCTGATCTCTCCACCGCTACATCGAGCAACCGATTCAGACCTGCTGCGCTGGAATGAGTTTGGCAAGCCTCTGATTGCGCTGGTTCCAGGGGAAGATGACTACCTCCGGCCTCCTGAAGCTTCAGTTCGATTTGCGATAGTTCCTCATGCCAAGGTGCTTGGTTTTGAAGGCGAGAAGCATCTTTGGGTGGGAGAAAAGGCAACTCGCCGAGCGCTCGATGCCATCAGTGAAATCGTGGTGCCTGGTTCAGCGCCACTGCCAACTCACTATTAGTTCAGTTGCTGCCTTGGCATCCAAACTTCCCGAATAATCAATAGCGCACTGGCAGCGATTGGAATTGCAATCAGGGCGCCGAGTACTCCCATCAGGGTTCCACCGGCGAGCGCTGCGATAACCACTGCGGCCGAAGGAATTGAGACCGCCTTTTTCATAACTCGCGGGCTAATCAGGTAGGCATCAATTTGAAGGTAGATCAAGTAGAAAATTGCCACCGCGATTGCAGTTTCAACTCCAGAGAGCAGCGAGAACGAGGTAATCAGCACAAATGCAATCACCGGTCCAACCAGCGGGACCAGAGCAAAGAGGAAGGCGATGAAGCTCAGTAGCAGCGTAAATGGAACCTGCATGATGCTTAGGAAGGTGAAGATCACAGCGGCGTGAATCAGCGCAATTGAAAGTTGCCCGATTACCCAGCGACCCACCGAGTTCGAAATCTGGTCGGTGATCTTCAAGAAGCCCTCGCGCTTGGAGTTAGCAACCAGTCTGGAGAGGTAGTTCTTGAGTTCATCCAGCGATGCCATGAAGTAAAGCGTGAGAATTCCAACCAAAATCACTCCGAATGTGGTGCTGACAACACCTAACCCAACCTCAAACACTCCACCTAGCAGAGTTGGCCAATTCTCGGAGTTAGAAATGAAGTCCACGACACCGTTGCTGGCCGTGGTTAGCGAGCCACCCAAGCGCTCGTCCCACTGCGAGATGATTTCGAGGCTGAAGAAATTAGCTACCAGGGTCGGCACCTGATTGATCAGCGCAGCCGCCTCTTCGATTGCCACTGGTAGTGCCATGGCAATCAAGATGGCTATCGAGCCAAAGAAGCTCAACACCACGGTTGAGATTGCCAGAATCTTCGGGAACTTGGCCTTCTCCAGAAGTTTGACCAGTGGACTAAGGCCCAGGGCGAGCAAAAGTGCAAAGACTACGTAAGTAATTACGGTCGCTAGTTGCGCTACCGCTGTTGCTAACAGGATGGCCGTCATGACACCCAAACCCGCGGTTAGACCAATCTGGAAACCGCCGGTGAGTCTAGTTTTTTGTTCCATCGGCCCTCATTCAATCACGCAACAACTACCAAGTTACGCATCTTTGCGCCAATACCCCTGATTGCCACCAGCGGATTTCGAATTTGGCGGCTGAGCTGGATAACCACAAAGCCTAGATTCAATGCCTCGGGGTAAACTTCTACGACTGATACAAACCTACGGAGTTAGTTTGTTGCGCTTTTGGCTTTCCATGACCACGTTTGTGGTTGGGCTGACGCTAACCGCAATCGGGCTTGTAAATCAGCTTCAGAACCAGCCACCAAATTTCATCGTGGCCCAAGCGGAGCTAACTATTCCAACTACTTACGTGATGATTCCCAACAAGGTTCTCACCGCCTATCCAGGCAAGGTTTCTGTGACTGCAAATAACGACGGGGCAGTTTTTTTGGCAGCTGGACGTGAATCAGACATCGTCGGTTGGGTCGGCAAAGCGCAATACAGCGAGACTCGTTTGGGAGTAAACCAAGCCAAAGAAGAGGTCGTCATCTCCGAAATCGAGCGCAGCGGTGGTGGAGAGCTAGCAGATCCACGTGGCTCAGACCTCTGGAGGCTCGAGGTGGCTGAGAATTTTGAGGGCAAGATTTCGGTACCTGAAGGCAATGAGGTCGGTGTTCTGATCGCCGCCAAGGGGATAGACCTGGCTCCAAGAAAAATCATGATCGAATGGGATCTCCCTGACCAAGGCGCTCCAATTGCGCCGATAACGATGATCGGGCTTGGGTTAATGCTTGCGGGAGCACTCTGGAGCCTCTGGCTTTTCATCACCAATTACAGAAAGACTCGAATCACGCGCTACTGGAATGGACCGAGAAGGCCAAAGCTCCAACTGGAATTGCCGAAGTTCAAAAAGCAAAAGCCGGACCCAACTACTCCGCCAACCTCGAGACGTCAGGCTAGGGCTCTAAAGTTTGCAGCACTGGTTTTGATCCCGGCAACCTTGGCAGGTTGCACCCCAGATTATGAAAATCCGGTGCTGAGCCCAAGCCCTTCACCTGCACAGGATGTGCTGACTCCTGTGATGACAAAGGATCAGGTCAAGCGAGTCCTTGAGGAAATCACAACCGTCGTTAGTGATGCAGATGCCGAGTTGAACCGAGAGAGCCTCGAGGCGCGAGTCTCGGGCCCAGCACTGGTGGCAAGACGAGCCGCCTACAACATTGCTCGTCGCACCGAGAATCCAGAACCGCCGGCTCCTCTGCTGGCTTCACCAATCCAGCTATTCCTACCTTCTGCCACCGATACTTGGCCAAGATCTGTGATGGTGGTTACAGGCGAGCAGACCCTGACCATGATGATTCTGCGACAGGAATCCGCTCGAGACCAATACCGGCTCTACCAATACATGGACATCCTTCCGGGGGTGGACTTCCCTGAGGTAGCTGCCGAAGAAATTGGGGCTAATACCGTGAAGGAAGACAGTAAGTTCCTGCTGATGCCACCGGCTGATTTAGCGACAGCTGTCGGCAGTCTGCTCAACGAAGGCCCTGATTCGACCTGGAGCATTCTGGTTGATGGTGATAATCAGTACATCAAGGACGTTTCTTCGGTGCAGCAGACGCTGGCGCAAACGCTCAGCAATGCGAACGTGACATTCGATCACAAAGTTTCCCCGGATGACATGGTGCTGCTGACCTCAGGCGAGGGTGGCGCTCTGGTGGGTCTTTACATGATCGATACCTACACAATCATCCCGAAATCACCAGGCGATGCCGTTGCAATCTCGGGACAAGAAGCCATATTGCTCGGGGCTGGCGGTAGCGCCACCGGTATAGAAACCCGTTATGGCGCGATGCTGTTATTCCATTTGCCCGCAGCCGGTTCAGACTCCAGAGCCCGACTGCTAGGAGCCACCCAACAGCTGCTGACTTCCGTATCGCTAGGAGCACGATGAGTAACTTTTCCGGTGCGTTTGACCTTTCCAAGCTAACCAATCAACCCAAGGCGGCAGGTAATGCCGTCACCGGTTGGTTGGTGCCAGCCGATGAACCGGTGCTCAGACGCTACCTGCAGCTCTCTGAGAGCGTTCCGGTGCTGATGCTCATCGTTGACGGTTCGGAGGCCTCAAACGCCGTTAGCAGCCTTGTGGAGCAGGTTATCGCCGCCGCCAAAGGAAGATTTGCCGGAATTCAAGTTGACTTAAGAACCTCACCACAGTTGGCGCAGGCAATTGGAGTTAGTGAAGCCCCCGCGATGGCTGCAATTCTGGCCGGTGCCCCAACCCCACTTTTCAAAGGCGTCATCAACCAGGAGCAGTTGGTGCAGGTGCTGGGTCAAGTTCTGCAAATGGCTGCGCAAGCAAACCTAACTGGAACCGTCACGGTCTCGGAAGCTGCTGCAGAGCCTGTGAAGAAGCTAACTCCGGAGCACCAAGCAGCGATCGATGCGGTTGAACGCGGAGACCTGAAGGATGCGCTACATAAATTCGAGAAGCTAGTGATTGAGTATCCAAGCGACCAAGAAATCAAAGCTGGTCTGGCACAGGTTCAACTTTTGCACCGCCTGCAAAACCCAGTTACTGAAACCGAGCTAGACAAGTTGTTCGCTGAGGCCGACCAGGTATTGATCTCAGGTCAAGCCAAGGAAGCTTTTGATTTGCTGCTGAATAAATTTGCAATCGATTACGCGCAGCGTGATTCGATTCGAGCCCGCTTGCTAGATCTGTTCACCGTCACCGGTGATTCGCATGAGGCCGTCTTAGAGGCAAGAAGAAGACTTGCCTCGCTGATGTTCTAGGAGAGCTTTAGCCAGACCGAACCCAGTGGCGGGACGTTGATCTCAGCCGAGTATGGCCGGCCATGACTCTGGTGTTCTTGGGTTGCGACGCCACCAAAGTTTCCAACTCCGCTGCCGCCATAGATCTCGGCATCGGTATTTAAGATCTCTGTCCAGTGTCCAGGCTTTGGTAGCCCCAGTCGGAAGTTGTGATACGGGTGACCGGCAAAGTTCACGACCACAGCAATCGGGTTTCCAGCGGCATCAAACCTTAGGAAACTGAGAATGTTTTGATCGGCGTTACCGCCATCGATCCACTGGAATCCAGCGGGATCGTGATCGAGCTCCCAAAGACTCGGGTTCTGAACGTAGAGCTTGTTCATGTCGCTGACAAGCTGCTGCATGCCACGGTGTGGGTGGTGATCCAAAAGCCACCAGTCCAAGTCTCTGGACTCGCTCCATTCACTTGGCTGTGCAAACTCCTGCCCCATAAATAGCAACTTTTTGCCTGGGTGAGTCCACATAAACGCAAGATAGGCGCGCATGTTTGCCAGCTTTTGCCAGTGATCGCCCGGCATTTTTGCCAGTAGCGACCCTTTGCCGTGGACCACTTCATCGTGGCTAATTGGCAGCACAAACTTCTCGTCGTAGGCATAGAGCATCGAGAAGGTGATCTCACCGTGGTGATATTTGCGCCAGGCCGGATCGCGCTGAATGTATTCAAGCGAATCGTGCATCCAGCCCATGTTCCACTTAAAGCCAAAGCCCAAGCCGCCAAAATCAGTTGGCGAGGATACCCCTTGGCAGGCGGTCGATTCCTCGGCACTCATCATGATTCCTGGATTGCGGCGATAGCCGGTGGCATTGGTCTCCTGCAAGAACCTGATAGCGTCCAGATTCTCTCGACCACCGTGAATATTGGGCAACCATTCGCCATCTTTGCGGCTGTAGTCCAGATACAACATCGAGGCCACCGCATCAACCCGCAGGGCATCGATATGGAACTCCTCGAGCCAGTAGCTGGCGTTGGCCACCAAGAAGTTTCTAACCTCGGTGCGGCCGAAGTTAAACACGTGGGTTCCCCAGTCGGGGTGGTCACCGCGTCTAGGGTCGGCATCTTCGTACAGCGCCTCTCCGTCATAACGGGCAAGCGCCCAATCGTCCTTAGGGAAGTGCGCTGGCACCCAGTCCAGAATTACACCGATGCCGGCATTGTGGAGTTCATCAATCAAAAAGCGCAGGTCGTGCGGGGTGCCAAAGCGAGAGGTTGGAGCATAGTAGCCGGTGACCTGATAGCCCCAGCTGCCACCAAATGGGTGCTCTGCCAAAGGCATGAACTCAACGTGCGTGAAGCCGAGGTATTTGACGTGACCAATTAGCTCCGGGGCCAGTTCGCGGTAGTTCTTGGGTCCGCGCCAAGAACCAAGGTGAAGTTCATAGATTGACATCGGAGACTTCAGGGCATCGGTCCTTGCTCGCTGGTTCATCCAGTCTTTATCGCGCCACTTGTATTCGCTGACATCGACGATAGACGAGGTTGCTGGTGGCACCTCTGTGCGCCTGGCCATCGGATCAATCTTGGTTATCCAGTTGCCGGATCTGGTCAAGATTTGGAACTTGTAAAGTGCGCCAGGTTGCACGCCAGGGATAAAGAGTTCCCAGATTCCAGTGCCGCCCATTGAACGCATTGGATAGCAGGTGCCATCCCATGAGTTGAAATCTCCGACCACGCGAACCGCTTGAGCATTTGGTGCCCAAACCGTAAAGCTCACACCGGAGGTATCGCCCAAGGAATCCTTTTGCTCAACAAAGTGAGCCCCCAGCGCCTGCCAGAGCTGCTCATGACGACCCTCGCCGATTAGGTGCATATCCAAATCACCAATCATGGGCAGGTAGCGGTAAGGATCATCGCTAACCCAGTCTGGAGCTGATTCGTAAGTTGCCACGAGGCGATAATCGCCTGGCAATTTGCCTTTGCCTAAATACTCCCAAACCCCACCAAAGCGGTGCGTCAGCTCATAGCTGTCCTTTTTGGATTTTGCCGTGACGCTTTTGGCAAATGGCCTAAGTGCGCGGATGACCCAGTCCTTGCCGTCTTGGTGAAGACCAAGAATTGAGTGTGGGCTGTGGTGTCTTGACTCGGCTAGGAGTTGCAAGCCTTCGGCTTCGGGATTCATGACTCAACTCTCAAGATATGGGCAGGCTCTGTGAAGGAGTCTAGGCGGACGTAATTGTGCTCGCCCCAAACAAACTTCTGCCCGGTAATCAGATCAGTCACCTTGAATTCACCGTTCACCTTTAGGGCATTTAGGTTGAGGTGGACGGTGGTCTCACGCACCGAGTGCGGATCCGTGTTCACCACGACCAAGATCGTGTTGGATTTGCCCCCATTGTGCTCGGCGTCGAGGTGCTTTGAATACACCAAGACCTCAGGGTCGTCGCTGTAGTGAGTAACAAGGTTGCGCAGTTGCTGCAGGGCAGGGTTCTCCTTGCGAATCTTATTTAGGAGCGAAATTCTAGGCACTAACGTGTCCTGCGACTTCAATGCGGTTTCCCAGTCCCGAATCTTGATCTCAAACTTTTCGCTGTCAATGTTCTCTTCGGCTCCTGGTCTAGCAACCGATTCATAGAGTTCGAAGCCTGAATACATGCCCCAGGTAGCACCAGCGGTAGCGGCGATGCTGGCGCGAATCTTGAAAGCCGGCTTGCCACCAAACTGCAGGTAGGTGGTGAGGATATCCGGGGTGTTCACCCAAAGTGCGGGCCTGAAGAAGTCAGCACTTTGGTGAGCAAGTTCATTGAGGTATTCGACTAACTCGTCCTTGCGGTTGCGCCATGCGAAATAGCAATAGGACTGCTGGAACCCGGCTTTACCAAGGGCATGCATCATGGCCGGGCGGGTAAACGCTTCGGCCAGGAAGATGACCTCTGGATGCTTGGCATTTACTGCCGAAATCAAGCGCTGCCAGAAATCAACAGGCTTGGTGTGCGGGTTATCAACGCGGAAAATCTTGACACCGAAAGATACCCACTTGTTCACCACGCTAAGCACTTCGTCGAAGATGCCCTGTGGGTCATTGTCGAAGTTCACCGGGTAGATATCTTGATACTTCTTGGGAGGGTTCTCGGCATAAGCAATCGAGCCATCGGCACGTTGGGTGAACCACTGCGGGTTGGACTTCACCCAGGGGTGGTCAGGCGAAGCCTGCAGCGCAAGATCCATTGCAATTTCAATGTTGAGCTTGTTGGCGGCTTTGACGAAGGCCTTGAAGTCAGACTCGGTGCCAAGCTCCGGGTGAATAGTGTCGTGACCGCCTGCGGAATTACCAATGGCCCATGGTGAACCGGGGTCATTCGGGCCGGCGATTAGGGTGTTGTTCGGACCCTTTCGGTGGGAGGTGCCAATCGGGTGAATAGGTGGCAGGTAAAGCACCTCGAAGCCCATTTGGCTGACTCGATCAAGGCTCTTGATGGCGGTCTTGAAGTTACCGCTGACGACAGAGCCATCCTTAGCCACAGTCGCGCCCTCGGAACGCGGGAAGAACTCATACCAGGCACCGGATCCGGCAAGTCGGCGCTCGCAGAGCACGTGCCTTGTCTCACTCAATGTCTCAAGTCCGCGCAGTGGGTTTTGATCCGCCAGTTCGGTCAGTCCAGCATCCAGCGCAGCGGAGAGTCTCTCCGCAGGGCTGGACCCTTGTGTCACAAGCTGGTTGGCAAATCCAATCAGTGACTTTTGGTCCTTACCCTTGGCTTGTTCGGCAAGTCGCTTTAGTAGTCGCTCGCCCTCAAGCATCATTAGCTCTTCGTCAACAGACGCGGCAAGTTTGACTTCGGCGTTGTGGAGCCAGGTGTGGTACTCGTCATCCCAAGCGCTGATTTTGAAACTCCAGAGGCCAACCTGATTGAGTTGAATATTGGTTTTCCACTCATCAAGGCCGGGGCGGCCCTCAGAAAGTCGAATTCGCTGGGTTTCTCCCTTGGGGGAAGTCAGTAGCAGATCGACGCCAATTAGGTCATGACCCTCGCGGAACGCTGTCGCGCCGAAGGTGATTACTTCTCCATCAAATGCTTTGGCAGCAAAGCCACCACCGTCGACCTCAGGCCAGACTTTGCTTATTGGAATGCGACCGATGACTTTATTTTCATTACCCACGTTGTCAATTTAGTGAGTTTGAAGCGATTGAGGTTGTAAACCACGCAATTGCTCAGGACACGATGAACAATTGCATGCTGGTTTCCACCATGCGCAGTTTGCTGCCGGCCTTGTAAACAATCTCTCGCTTCGGCGGTAATTCCAAGGCGCTATCCCAAAGTAGTTCGAATTCTTTGACATCCTTGGGCTGGGGGAGGGTGACGTTCATGACTGACTCTGTACCGTTTATCACCAGGTGAAGGCCCTGTTTTGAGCCGTCGTTCATCAGGTGGTAAGCCAACCTTTGCAGGGTGCGCTGTTCGGTGTTGTGCCAATCCTCGATTGACATCTGATCGCCACGAACAGAGAACCAAAGCATTTGGTCATGCTCTGGAGTTGGCTCATCAATCTTGGTGAAGGCTCGTGGCCTTAGCGCCGGGTATGCCTTCCTAAGTGAAATTAGGTGGGCGACGGTTTTCTCAAAATCGAGCTGATGGCTGTTGGGGCTCCAGTTCTGCCAGGTAATGACATTGTCTTGGCAGTAGGCATTGTTGTTGCCACCCTGGGTCTTGAGCCGCTCGTCACCCGCGGTAATCATCGGAACACCTGCAGAAAGCAAAAGTGTGCCCATTAGATTGCGGGCCGCTTTCCTTCGGGCATAGCTAATCGATGGGTTTTGAGTTTCACCTTCGAAGCCGTGATTGAAGGAGATGTTGTGGTTTGCACCATCGCGATTGCCTTCACCGTTGGCGGAATTGTGCTTCACGTTGTAGGAGACCAGGTCCCAGAGGGTGAAACCATCGTGCGCAGTTACAAAATTCAGGCTCGCATTTGGGCCTTGACGGTGATTCATTAGGTCTTGAGAACCTGAAATTCGACCAGCTAACTCCTGGACGCCACTGCCGTGATTGCCGTTGTTGCGAGCTTGAGAAATGTCGGCCAACCAGAACTTTCGCACCGAGTCTCGATAGCGGTCGTTCCACTCCGGAAAGGCTGCGGGGAAGTTGCCGGTTTGCCATCCGCCCATGCCCACATCCCAAGGTTCAACAATCAGTTTGGCCTGCGAGATTACGGGATCCTTTTGCATCGCCTGCAGCAGCGGGTGTTCCGGGTTGAAGTGATTGTTTTCGTCCCTGGCCAAGGTGGCTGCCAGGTCAAAACGGTAGCCGTCAATCTGAAGCTCTTCAGTCCAATAGCGCAGCGAATCCAGTGTTAGTTTCTGCACCATTGGATTTGCAAAATTCAGGGTGTTGCCGCAACCGGTGGTGTCGTGGTAGTTCCCCTGGTCGTCCTGGCGGTAGTAGTTGGAGTTATCTAGCCCTCGGTATGAGTAGGTAAGACCTTTTGATCCGCCCTCGGCGGTGTGGTTGTAGACCACGTCCATGATCACTTCAATCCCGGCCCGGTGCAGCTCGCGAATTGCGGTTTTTAGCTCGCGCAGGATGTGATCTGGACCCTGTGCCCTGGTGGCTTCAGCCGCGTATCGCATGTGGGGCGAGAAATAGTTGATGGTGTTATAGCCCCAGTAGTTGATCAATCCCAGATTCACGAGCCTGGGCTCGGAGATAAAGGTTTGAATTGGCAGTAACTCAATGGCTGTGATGCCGAGGTTTTTCAGGTATTCGATGGTGGCCGGATGTCCGAGCGCCGCATATGACCCACGAATCTCTTCCGGGATGGCTGGGTTGATTCGGCTCAGGCCTCGAACATGAGCCTCGTAAATCACTGACTCGGAGATGGCAGTCCCCGGCTTGGAGATGCCTTGCCAGTCAAAGCTCCGATCTACCGCTACGCAGTGATAGTCCTTGGGGGATTCACGAACCAAGCCCTTGGCATAGGGATCAAGCAGGTTTCTTGCGGGGTCGAAGGCGTGCCTAGGTCCCTCAGGGCCATTGGCACGAAGGACATATTTGATGCCTGCTTGAATTCGGTCATCACCAATTGTCCAAAGCCCACCTTCACCTTGGGCTAAGGGCAGGACATGGTCTGAAACCGACGTGTCTTCAGGGTTGAGAATGTGTAACTCGATGCTGGTTGCCGATTCCGACCAGGTCGAGAAAAAACCTCCGCCATCCAAAAGGGTTAGGCCAAGAGGTTCGGTGAATTTCTCGGTTTGCGAATCCATCATCTAAATCAAGTTCCCACCCTAGCAACCGAACGATTGATGGCTTGGGCAATTAGGCTTGAGTCATGTCGGTCTTTCTAGACCACGCCTCCACCACACCGGTGCGACCAAAGGCGCTGGAAGCTTATCTCGAGGCTCTGGCACACCTAGGTAACCCATCTTCAGTTCATGCTCACGGTCGAGAGACCCGGGAGCTTTTGGAGCAGGCGAGAGAGCTTTTGGCCCAAGCTGCCGACTGCACCCCTGCCGAAATCATCTTTACCTCCGGTGGGACAGAGTCGGACAATCACGCACTCAAGGGCTTCTACTGGCAGCGCCAAGCTGATCGCGCTCGCAAATACGTGATCACATCAATGGCGGAACACCACGCGGTAATCGATGCTGTCGAATGGCTTGAGAAGCACGAGGGCGCTGAGGTGCTTTGGTTACCGGTTGACAAATCTGGTCAGCCCAACCGGGACATTTACCAATCTTGGCTAGAGCAATACGGTGATGAGATTGCCTTGATATCACTGATGTGGGTCAACAATGAAACCGGTGCTATTTGGGATATCCCTGGCATGTCTTTATCAGCGAACCAGCGCGGAATCCCCGTGCATTCAGATGCGGTTGCGGCATTTGGACATATTCCGATTTCGTTCAAGAACTCCGGTCTTGCCGCCATGTCAATCTCAGGTCACAAGCTTGGAGCACCGATTGGGGTCGGTGCACTTTTTGTCTCGCGGACGCAAAAGCCAATCTCGCTCATCCACGGCGGCGGCCAAGAACGCGGGTTGAGATCCGGCACCATGAACTACCCCCATGCACTTAGCCTTGCCGTCGCGGCGTCGCTGGCAATTGAGGACATGCAGCAGCGTGAGGCGCGGCTGGAGGCGCTACGCGATCAACTCGAAGAGCAGGTTTTGGCAGTAGTCCCAGCGGCAAGAAAGACCATCTCGGGTCCGAGAATTGGTCACACGGCAAGTTTTATCTTTCCAGGCGTGCAAAGTGATTCGCTGCTGTTCTTGCTTGACCAAAAAGGCATCAGCGTCTCTGCAGGTAGCGCGTGCCAAGCTGGCGTGCTCGGACCTTCGCACGTGCTAATCGCAATGGGTTACAGCAATGCCGAGGCGCAGGCCGTTATTCGAGTCACGCTCGGTCACAGCACTGCGGAGGCAGATATCAGCGCTTTCACATCCGCGATTTCAGAGGTTTACTCCACAGCACTTCGGGCTGGCCTCAACCGCTAGAGCAATAAGCAATTTAGACTTGTCTAATGCGAGTTTTGGCGGCGATGAGTGGTGGGGTTGACTCCGCGGTGGCCGCTGCCCGAGCGGTCGATATGGGCCACGAGGTGGTGGGTGTCCACCTGGCTCTTTCTCGAATGCCAGGAACCCTGCGCACCGGCTCTCGTGGCTGCTGCACCATTGAAGACTCCATGGATGCTCAACGAGCTGCCAAGAAATTGGGCATCGACTTTTATGTCTGGGACTTCTCCGAGCGCTTCAAGCTCGACGTCGTGGATGACTTTATTGCCGAGTATCAAGCCGGCCGAACCCCAAATCCCTGCATGCGATGCAATGAGCGCATCAAATTTGCAGCGCTATTGGAAAAGGGTCTGGCTCTTGGCTTTGATGCTGTATGCACTGGACACTACGCGTCGATCTTTGAGGACGACCTAGGAAACCTAGAACTTCACAGATCTTTGGAGATGGCCAAAGATCAGTCTTATGTCCTTGGGGTACTCACCGCCGAGCAGCTAAGACACTCACTGTTCCCACTTGGTGCGACTGCTTCCAAGGATTTGGTTCGCAAAGAGGCCGATGAGCGTGGGCTAAGTGTTGCCAATAAGCCAGACTCTTACGACATTTGCTTTATCCCCGAGGGTGACACCAGGGAGTGGCTGAAGGAATTTACCTCAGCGGAGCCTGGCGTGATCGTTGACCAGGACGGAAACCAAGTTGGTACTCACGATGGCATGGTGGGCTTCACCATTGGTCAGCGTAAGGGCCTGAATCTTGGTCGCCCTGCCAAAGACGGTAAGCCGCGCTATGTCCTGGAGATTCGACCAAAGACCAAGGAAGTAGTAGTTGGGCCAGAGGCCGCTCTCGAAATTGCAGTGCTTGCCGGGTCCAGATTCTCATGGTGTGGTAAGGCCCCAGAGCATCCAGAGAATGAGTTCGAGTGCCAGGTGCAGGTTCGCGCCCATGGCGATGCTCTGGATGCAATCGCGCAACTAGTGAATGGCGAATTGGTTATCACCTTGAAAGAGCCGCTTTACGGAGTGGCTCCAGGGCAAACGGCGGTGCTCTATGTCGGAACCAGGGTGCTGGGGCAGACCACTATTGATCGCACGGTGAGTGCTGCGGTGGCCAATGTCTAATGTCGCCGAGCGCATCGAGGAACTCAGGAGTCAAATTGAGCGCTATCGAAACGCGTATTACCTAGAGAACGAAACCCTCATCTCTGATGCCGAGTATGACCAGCTTGAGAAAGAACTGAGAGAGCTTGAGGCAGAACATCCTGAATTTGCTCAGGAGAGTCCTACTCAAAAGGTCGGAGGCGCTGCCTCGGAGGTTTTCTCCCCGGTTCGTCACCGCGAACAAATGCTCAGTTTGGACAATGCCTTTAGTGAAGACGAGTTTCTCGCTTGGGCACAGCGAGTCGAAGGCGGACCGTTCCTCTGCGAACCAAAGATTGACGGCTTGGCCGTCTCGCTCACATACGAAAACGGTGTCCTCACCAAAGCAGCCACCAGAGGTGATGGGGAAGTGGGCGAGGACGTGACTGCAAACGTACTCACCATCAAATCCATTCCGCATCGTTTAGCGGGCAGCAACCACCCTGAAGTAATTGAAATCCGGGGGGAAGTTTTCTACGGGATTGAAGACTTTGCGAAGCTCAATGCCTCGATCGTGGCATCTGGTGGCAAGCCTTTTGCGAACCCTAGAAACAGTGCTTCTGGGTCCCTTAGACAAAAGGATCCAGCCGTAACTGCCTCAAGACCACTTCGCATGTTGGTGCATGGTTTTGCGCTTTGGCAAGGCGAGATAGCCTCTCAGAGCGAGGTCTATAAGCAGCTCAAGGACTGGGGCTTGCCGACCACCGACCGCTATCAGGTTGTGACTTCCGCAGCTGAGGCTTATCAATTCATTCAGGCTCTCAACGTTTCCAGGGCACAGATTGAGCATGAGATCGACGGTGTTGTGATCAAGGTTGACTCGCTATCTCGCCAGCAGGAATTGGGAAAAACCTCGCGAGCTCCAAGATGGGCAATTGCCTATAAGTTTCCGCCCGAACAGGTAAACACCAAGCTTTTGGATATTCGAGTCTCCATCGGCCGCACCGGGAGGGCCACGCCATTTGCGGTGCTTGCCCCGGTTTTTGTGGCCGGAAGTGAGGTTGAGTTCGCCACCCTCCACAATCAAGACCAAGTTAAATCCAAGGGCGTCCTAATTGGAGACACCATCGTGCTCAGAAAAGCTGGCGATGTGATTCCAGAGATTCTTGGTCCGGTGGTTTCGCTTCGCGATGGATCAGAACGTGAGTTTGTGATGCCAGCGATTTGCCCGGAGTGCGGAACCAAGTTGGCGCCAGCAACTCAAGGCGATGTCGACCTTCGCTGTTCAAATGCCAGAAGTTGCCCCGCTCAACTTCGAGAAAGAATCGCATACATCGGATCGCGGTCGGCTTTGGATATTGAAGCCCTTGGATACGTTTCCGCCACCGCTCTTACTCAGCCACTTGCCCCTCTCTCACCAGCATTGGCATCAGAGGCAGATTTGTTCAGCCTCACGCTTGAGCAATTGCTGCCCATCAAAGCTTTAGTGCTAGACAGCGACACTGGACTTCCAAAGCACGACGCGACCGGTCAGCCGAAAGTGGTCGACTTTTTCGCCAAAAAGGACGGCTCGCCCGCCGAAGTAGCGCTGAAGTTACTTGCGAATCTTGAGGAAGCGAAAACCAAGCCGCTTTGGCGCATTCTGGTTTCACTTTCCATCCGACACGTCGGGCCGGTTGCGGCCAGGGCACTGTGTGATCACTTTGGCTCGCTTGATGCGATTTTTGGCGCCAGCACCGAGGAGTTATCTTCGGTTGAGGGCGTCGGGCAAACTTTGGCTCAGTCAATTCAGGATTGGTATGCCGAGCCCTGGCACCAAGACATCGTAAATCGATGGCGGGCAGCCGGAGTCCAGCTTGAAATCCCAGGACACATGGGTCCTGGATCGGTTGTAAAGTCCGGCATCTTTGCGGGCATGTCAATTGTTATCACTGGAACCATGACCAGCATGACTCGAGAAGAGGCAGAGGCCAAGGTGATTGAGCAGGGTGGCAAGGCTGCCTCATCAGTTTCGAAAAAGACCAATTTCGTGGTGGCTGGACCCGGTGCCGGTTCAAAGCTGACAAAGGCCGAGGAATTAGGCGTTGAGGTTATCGACGAAGCAACATTCCTGGCTCGCTTGAGCGATTCCACAAAGTAAACTTGTGCCATTCGCTTTCGATACGAATTGAGCAATTAAATGTCAGAAATTACTCCCGACCTGGTACGCCACTTGGCGTCACTGTCGAGAATCTTGGTCACCGATGAAGAGGTTGAGACTCTTGCCGGTGAGCTTTCGTTGATCGTTGACTCGGTCGCTACTGTGACTCAAGCAGTCCAGGGCGATGTTGTTGCCACCAGCCACCCGATTCCGATGGCAAATGTCTTCCGGGAGGATGTTGTTGAGCCTTCTTTGACTCAAGAGTCAGCACTCTCTGGCGCTCCTGACAGTGCTGAAGGTCGTTTCCGCGTCGCAGCTATTTTGGACGAGGAGTAAAACATGTCAGAACTGATTCACAAATCCGCCAGCGAACTCGCAGACCTGATTGCCACTAAGGCGGTTTCATCTTTGGAGGTCACGGAAGCTTTCTTTGATCGCTCGGAGGCTTTGAACCCAAAGACCAACTCCTATCTCTACCTAAACCGCGAGAACGCCTTGTCGGCCGCCAAGGCAGCCGACGCTGCTTTAGCAAATGGCCAAAAGCTATCTCCGTTGCATGGTGTTCCAATTGCCGTGAAGGACAACCTCACCACCACCGATGCCCCAACCACCTCCGGATCAAAGATTCTTCAGGGCTGGGTTCCGCAGTATGACGCAACCGTGGTTGCAAAGCTTCGTCAGGCCGGGCTTCCAATTCTTGGAAAGACTAACCTCGATGAGTTCGCGATGGGTTCCTCAACCGAGTACTCGGCTTACGGACCTTCCAAGAACCCCTGGGATCTTTCCCGAATCCCTGGTGGTTCGGGCGGTGGCTCAAGCTCTGCGGTAGCAGGACACCTAGCCCCAATTGCCATTGGATCTGACACCGGTGGTTCCATCCGTTTCCCAGCCGCCGTTACCGGTTCGGTTGGAGCAAAGCCAACTTACGGAGCGGTATCTCGCTACGGCTTGATTGCACTTGCTAGCTCTCTGGACCAGATCGGCCCAGTTTCCAACACTGTGCTGGACTCTGCGCTGTTGCAGGATGTGATCGCAGGTCACGACAAGCACGACTCAACCTCCTTGCCACAGTCGCTCGGATCGATGGCGGAAGCCGTTCGCAACGCTGATGTGAAGGGTCTTCGTGTTGGCGTAGTTAAGCAATTGGACTCCGATGCGTTCCAACCCGGAGTCAAGGCCTGCTTCGATGACACCATCGCCAAGCTGGTAGCAGCTGGAGCAGAGGTCGTCACCGTTGACTGCCCAAGCTTTGAGTATGCAATTGCTGCCTACTATCTAATCCTGCCTGCCGAGGCCTCGTCTAACCTTGCCAAGTTTGACTCGGTTCGCTTTGGCCTGCGAGTAACTCCAGACGGTAACCCAACCATCGAGCGCGTTATGGCAGCCACCCGCGAGGCCGGGTTTGGTCCTGAGGTAAAGCGCCGTATCATCCTGGGCACCTACGCACTCTCATCTGGATACTACGACGCTTACTACGGCTCTGCGCAAAAGGTAAGAACCTTGATCCAGCAGGATTTGGCAAAGGCCTTCAGTCAGGTTGATGTGCTGCTTACGCCAACCGCACCAAGCACAGCATTCAAGTTCGGCGAGAAGGTCAATGACCCGCTAGCGATGTACCTAAACGACGTAGCTACCATCCCAGCCAACCTTGCCGGAATCCCAGGCATGAGCGTGCCAAATGGTTTGGCGGTTGAGGATGGCTTGC
>CAZZHB010000002.1:0-31810 GCA_964653615.1 uncultured Aquiluna sp. | reverse complement strand
GGGCCGTTTAGGGCAAGCTCAAGCGACCTGCGCATTGCAGGTTCAAATGCTTGCTGATTCATTTCGCCCTCTCGGTAATCACAGACCGCGGGCGCGCGAGAAAAACGGGTGCAGAGCACCCAGGTTCTTCTCCCATCCGGACTTTAACCGTCGGTATCGGAATTTCACCGATTCAACCGCCTGAGGTCATTTAGCTGGCTGCCAAACTCCCAGTCGGGTCGCGGACTGTAACCGCCGGCTCAGATTTTCACTGACCCCGAAGAACTGTGTTACTTAGAACAATAGTGGTTTTGGTTCAAAAATTCCTTGGCGCTATGGGCGCACAAAGCCGAGCTTGTCGTAGACAGCGCTAAGAGTGCGCTCCGCGATGTCATTTGCCTTGGCCGCACCCTGAGCCAGCAGGCGGTCGAGTTCGGCTGGATCGGAGAGCAGCTCCTGAGCACGAAGACGAATCGGATCCAAGGTTGCCACCACAGCATCTGCGACCGCAGTCTTTAGCGCTCCGTAGCCTTGACCCTGAAGCGATGCAGCAAAGGCATCGATGCTCTCACCGGTGATTGCGCTGTAGATGCCCAGCAGGTTAGAAACACCTGGCTTGGCTTCGCGATCGAAGCGAATTTCACCATCGGTGTCCGTGACAGCGCTCTTAATCTTCTTGGCAATCGCGGTTGGCTCGTCCATCAGGTTCACCAGACCCTTAGGGTCTTGAGCCGACTTTGACATCTTTGCGGTTGGCTCCTGCAGGTCGTAGATCTTTGCGGTCTCCTTGAGAATGTGTGCCTCAGGAATCTCGAAAGTCTTGCCGAATCGGGAGTTGAATCTGGTAGCCAGATCGCGAGTCAGTTCCAGGTGCTGACGCTGGTCTTCACCAACCGGAACGGACTTTGGCTGGTAGAGCAAGATATCTGCTGCCTGCAGGATCGGGTAGGTGAAAAGACCAACCGATGAGTTATCTGCACCACCCTTCTGGCTCTTGTCCTTGAACTGGGTCATTCTGCTTGCCTCACCAAAACCGGTGATGCAGTTCAAAACCCATGCCAACTGGGCGTGAGCAGGAACGTGGGACTGAACAAATAGTGCCGATTTGGTTGGGTCAATGCCGGCTGCGATGTATTGAGCTGCGGTGCGACGAGTGTTAGCTCGAAGTTCTTGTGGGTCCTGTGGGACGGTGATTGCGTGTAGGTCAACGATTACGTAGTAGGCGTTGAAGTCATCCTGCATCTTTACCCACTGAGTGAGCGCACCAAGGTAGTTTCCAAGGTGAAGGCTGGCAGCGCTTGGCTGCATGCCCGATAGCAGGTTTGGCTTAGTCATCTTTTGTCCTACAGGTCGTATTCGACGTTCACAGGGGTGTGATCGGTCCAACGGGTGTCGTAGCTTGATGCTCTATCGACCCGATAATTCTGCCCTCTTTCGGCAAGCTTTGGGGTGGCTAGCTGATAATCAATGCGCCAGCCAGCATCGGTGTCGAAGGCCTGGCCACGGAAGGACCACCAGGTGTATGGGCCCGGAACGCCAGGGTGAGCAGCTCGTCCCATGTCTACCCAACCTTGCTTTGCAAAGCCATCGAAGAACGCGCGCTCTTCAGGCAGAAAGCCCGCGTTTTTCAGATTGCCCTTCCAGTTCTTGATGTCTAACTCGGTGTGACCAACGTTCAAATCGCCAACCACAACTGCATAGTCGCGATTTTCAATCAGCCACTGCATGCGCTCACTCATGGCATTTAGAAACTTGTATTTCTCAACCTGCTTCGGGGTATCAACCTCACCGGAGTGAACATAGACGCTCACCACGGTGAAGATGCCACTCGGAGTTTCAAAATCAGCCTCGATCCAGCGCCCGGCCGAGTCAAAGTCATCGGGGCCGAGTTCCACCCTTACCTCGAGTGCTGGCTGCTTGGACAAAATGGCCACTCCGGCGCGACCCTTGGCAGTTGCTTCATGGTCGTAAATGTTCCAACCCTCTGCAATGGCGAGTGGACCATCGATGGCAAGCGCTAGTAACTCTCCCTGAGGAGCACGGACTTCCTGCAGGCAGAGGATATCTGGGTTGGCCTCCCTGAGCCACTGCGCCATGTCTTTTTTGGCGGCGGCCCGGATGCCGTTGACGTTTACGGTTGTGACTTTTAGCACTAGATGGTTATCCAAATCTCTTCGCCGCGAATTTCAATTGCAAGCTTTCCAAGTGGACTTTTCGCAGGACCCGCTACAGGCGTGCCAGTCTCTGGGTCGAATCGAGCGCCATGGCATTTGCAGGCAATCTCATTGTTTTCAACCCCGCTCACGATGCAGCCCGAGTGTGTGCAGGTAGCGCTAAATGCCTTGAAGTTACCGGCCTTGGTTTGCGTCACTAAAACTGTGAGGTTTTTGTCGACTGGAAACTTGGTTCCTCCGCCCACTGGCACCTCAGACACCAACCCCAAAAGCACTTCGCCGGTTAGGGCGGCTGCGGTTTCGGTGGCTACCGGTGCAGAAGTTTCATTGGAGCTACAGGCTGCCAGCGCAAGGGTGCCAGCCGCCGCCATCGAGCCAATTGCAGCTCGACGACTTAGGCTCACGCCTTACCGCGCAGGATCGCCTGCTTTACCTCTGCGATTGCCTTGGTGATTTCAATACCGCGAGGGCAGGCCTCGGTGCAGTTGAAGGTGGTACGGCAACGCCAGACACCCTCTTTGTCATTCAAGATGTCGATGCGAACTTGAGCTGCTTCGTCACGTGAGTCAAAGATAAAACGGTGTGCGTTCACGATCGCAGCAGGGCCAAAGTACTGACCATCGGTCCAGAACACTGGGCAGCTGGTGGTGCAGGCGGCGCAGAGAATGCACTTGGTGGTGTCGTCGTAGCGAGCGCGGTCCTCAGGAGACTGCAGGCGCTCTTTCTCAGGCTTGTCAGATGCGATCAAGAACGGGTTTACATCCTTGTAGGCCTGGTAGAACGGGTTCATGTCAACAATCAGGTCCTTCTCAATCGGAAGGCCCTTGATTGGCTCGATGTAGATCGGCTGCGAGATGTCTAGATCCTTGATCAGGGTCTTGCAGGCAAGGCGGTTACGGCCGTTGATGCGCATTGCATCTGAGCCACAGACACCGTGAGCACAGGAACGACGGAAGGTTAGCGAACCATCCTGCTCCCACTTGATCTTGTGCAGAGCATCGAGCACGCGGTCGGTGCCAAACATCTCAACGTCGTAGTCAACCCACTTCGGCTCGGTGTCAGTCTCTGGGTCAAAGCGACGAATAAAGAGGGTTACCTGGAATGAGGCAACTGCTGCAATTTCCTGCTGGGCCATTAGTACTTGCGCTCCATCGGCTGGTAGTTGGTAATTACGACTGGCTTCCAGCCGAGCTTGATGTTGGTCTTGGTGGCCTTGTCGATCTTGTCAATCTTGTAGGCCATCGAGTGCACCATGAACTTTTTGTCATCGCGATTTGGGAAGTCCTCGCGCAAGTGGGCGCCACGAGACTCGCGGCGCTCGCGGCAGGTAATCACTGTTACCTCTGCGAGATCAAGCAAGAATCCAAGTTCGATTGCCTCAAGAAGATCGGTGTTGAAGCGGCGACCCTGGTCCTGAATTGAGATGTTCTCGTAGCGCTTGCGCAGCTCCTGGATCTTGTCGAAGGCTTCCTGAAGGGTTTCCTCGGTGCGGAATACCTGGGCGTTCTTGTCCATGGTGTCCTGCAGCTCCTTGCGAAGCTGAGCAACCTTCTCCTTGCCCTTGGCCTTGCGAACCTTCTCCAGCATCGCGATTACCTCATCGGCAGCGTTCTCTGGGACCGGGACCTGCTTGGCAGTCTTGGCGTATTCCACCGCGTACTTTCCAGCTCGCTTACCAAAGACGTTGATGTCAAGAAGCGAGTTGGTTCCGAGGCGGTTTGCACCATGAACCGAAACACAAGCACACTCACCAGCGGCATAGAGGCCTGGAACAACAGTGTCGTTGTCGCTGAGAACCTCTGCCTTGATGTTGGTCGGAATACCACCCATCGCATAGTGAGCGGTTGGGAACACTGGAACCGGCTCGGTGTAAGGCTCAACACCAAGGTAAGTTCTTGCGAACTCGGTAATGTCCGGAAGCTTGGCGTCAATAACCGCAGGCTCCAGGTGGGTTAGGTCCAACAGAACGTAATCCTTGTTTGGCCCGGCACCGCGACCCTCGCGAACCTCATTTGCCATCGCGCGGGCAACCATGTCACGGGGAGCTAGGTCCTTGATGGTAGGTGCGTAGCGCTCCATGAAGCGCTCACCGGAGGCGTTACGCAGGATTCCACCCTCACCACGGGCTGCTTCGGAAAGCAGAATTCCAAGACCGGCAAGACCGGTCGGGTGGAACTGGTAAAACTCCATGTCCTCAAGCGGCAAGCCCTTGCGGGAGATGATGCCAACGCCATCACCGGTCAGGGTGTGTGCGTTTGAAGTGTTCTTGTAGATCTTGCCAAAACCACCGGTGGCAAACACGATTGACTTGCCCGCAAAGACGTGAATGTCTCCGGTAGCGAGTTCATAAGCCACTACACCAGCAGGCTTGCCATTGTTCATGACCAAATCCAGCACATAGAACTCGTTGTAGAACTCAATGCCGAGCTTCACGCAGTTTTGGTACAGAGTCTGCAGGATCATGTGCCCGGTGCGGTCCGCGGCGTAGCAGCTGCGGCGAACTGGCGCCTTACCGTGGTCGCGGGTGTGGCCACCAAAGCGACGCTGGTCGATCTTGCCATCCGGGGTTCTGTTGAAAGGAAGACCCATGTTCTCGAGGTCAATAACCGCCTGGACTGACTCTTTGGCCAGAATCTCAGCAGCATCCTGATCCACCAGGTAGTCGCCACCCTTGACGGTGTCGAAAGTGTGCCATTCCCAGCTGTCCTCTTCAACGTTCGCAAGAGCTGCAGCCATACCACCTTGAGCAGCACCGGTGTGAGAACGGGTTGGGAAGAGCTTTGATACCACAGCCACCTTGGCGTGAGGACCAGCCTCAATTGCAGCGCGCATGCCAGCGCCACCCGCGCCGACGATAACTACGTCGTAGTTGTGATAGGTCACGTTGTCGTTGGCCATGGTTTCCTAACTAGCTGCTGGGCAGAACGAAGGCAATAGCTCGATGGCTGCGCCAGCTGGACAAGGGTCAAAAGTGAAGATGACTAGGGTTCCTAGAACAATCAAAAGTGCACAAACAATCCAAAGCGTGTAGTTCAAACCAACGCGAACCTTTTCACGCTCGGCGTAGTCATTCACGATGGTGCGCATGCCGTTGGTGCCGTGGATCATCGCCAGCCAAAGCATTGCCAAGTCCCAGACCTGCCAGAACGGGTCGGCCCACTTGCCTGCAACGAACGCGAAGTCAATCGCCTTGATGCCTTCGCCCAAAACCAAGTTCACGATTAGGTGGGTGAAAACTAGTACTACCAGTAGCGGTCCGGAGACGCGCATGAAAAGCCAGCCGTATTTCTCCCAGTTGGCGGCCTTACGGCTACGTGGCTGGTTTGGGGTCTCGATAATGACGCTCATTAGTGTTCTCCAAAGACTCTAGAGAGGTGAACCGGTGTGAAGCCGGCAACCAAGACTGCGCTGATTGCAACAACCGCCCAGAACATGATTCCTTGGAACTTGGTGCCCTTGGACCAGAAGTCAACCGCAATGATTCGCAACCCGTTTAGGCCGTGGAACACAATTCCAGCCACTAAACCAAGCTCAGCAACACCAACAATCGGAGTCTTGTAGGACTCAATAACAACGTTGTAAGCCTCTGGGCTAACGCGCACCAGTGCGGTATCAAGAATGTGCACAAGTAAGAAGAAGAAAATTGCTACACCGGTGATGCGGTGCAAAACCCAGGACCACATGCCCACTTTGCCGCGGTACAGGGTTCCTGCTGGCCGAGTTGCCAAGCTAGCCTCCATGGATAGTTTCGGGATACCTAAAGTCTAACTAACCAAAGTCCATTGGCTTCCCGAATTAGCCAAGAAACATCTAGGGTGATTAGGTGAATTCTTCAAATAGCAGCAACCGAGACAACTTTTTTGCCGTGATCCCAGCCGGTGGCGTGGGTTCCAGGCTGTGGCCGCTGTCTCGTGCCAGCGCGCCCAAGTTCCTGCACGACCTAACCGGTAGCGGTCAGACCTTGCTACAGGACACTTGGGATCGACTTCAGCCAATTGCGTCTGGAAAGACCATGGTGGTAACTGGAAATGTGCATGCCCACGCGGTTGAGCAGCAACTTCCAGATCTTGATCAGGCCAACCTAATCCTGGAGCCTTCACCTCGCGATTCCACCGCAGCGATTGCGCTGGCGGCAGCGGTTTTAGCCCAGCGCCAGCCAGAGGTGATCATCGGCTCTTTCGCAGCCGACCACGTGATTCTTGATCAAGCCGAATTTCACAAGAGCGTTTTAGAGGCAATTGACGTGGCCGCCACTGGGAAGATCGTCACCATCGGTCTTAGGCCAACCGAGCCGTCGGTTGGTTTTGGCTACATCCAAAAAGGTGAACCACTGGATAGTCCGACCGCATGCCAGGTTCTGAAGTTTGTCGAGAAACCAAATATCAAGGTTGCCAAGGGCTACGTCGAATCGGGTGACTACTTCTGGAATGCCGGAATGTTTATCGCCAGAGCCAGCGTGCTGCTGGATGTCTTAGCTAAGACTGAGCCTGAGCTCCACCGCGGAGTGATGGAAATCGCGAAGGCGTGGGATACACCTAGCCGAGAATCTGTTCTCAAAAGCGTGTGGCCAAAACTCAAGCGCATCGCCATCGACTACGCGATCGCTGAACCTGCCGCCGAGCAAGGTTTGGTGGCTGTGATTCCAGCGGAATTCGAGTGGCACGACGTTGGAGACTTTGCCTCAATCGCCGAACTACAGTCCCAGGGTCGCAAGGGGAACTTGGCAGTCTTGGGCTCGGCAAAGGTGCTCTCCGACTCCTCTTCGGGCATTTTGGTTTCCGACACCGATCGCCTAATCGCACTAATTGGCCTTGAGGATGTGATTGTGGTGGACACCCCAGATGCACTGCTGATAACCACCAAAGAGCACGCTCAAAAGGTTAAATCCTTGGTGGATGTGCTCAAGCAGACTGGACACTCTGAGCTTTTATAACGGTTGATAAACAAGGTTAATTCTTGCCGCTAGGCGTCATTTGGCCCCCTGAATCGGGGGTAGAGTTGTGGCAATTAGGTGCCCTAGGGCACATTCCAATCAGGAGGAAACCTTGAAACTAAAGAATGCATCCGCAGCATTCGCACTATTGGGCGTATCCGCTCTAGTGCTAACTGGTTGCGCAGCTGCCCCAGAGGCAGAGCCAACCGCTTCAGAGACCGCTTCAGAGGCACCAAGCTTGGACTACCTAGCTTGTGCAGTTTCTGACGAGGGTAGCTGGAACGACAAGTCGTTCAACGAGTCTGTTTATGACGGTCTTACCAAGGCTCAGACCGAGCTTGGCGTTCAGATCGCCGAGGCTGAGTCAAACTCTGCTGAGGACTTCGCTCCGAACCTACAGGCAATGGTTGACCAGGCTTGCGACATCACCTTCGCTGTTGGCTTCAACCTAGTTGCAGACGTAAACGCTGCAGCTGCCGCTAACCCAGACGTCAACTTCGTAACCATCGATGGTTGGTCTGAGGGCAACGCAAACCTAAAGCCAGTTGGCTACGCAATGAACCAGTCCAGCTACCTAGCTGGTTACCTAGCTGCTGCTTACTCGACCACCAAGGTGGTTGGTACCTACGGTGGTATGCAGATTGACGCTGTAACCGACTTCATGAGCGGCTTCTACTTCGGAGCTATGGCATGGGGCAAGGAGAACGGCACCGAGGTTAAGGTTGTAGGTTGGGACCCAGCCAAGGCAACCGGTCAGTTCATCGGTGACTTCACCCCTAACTCCGGTACCTCAAAGTCAATTGCTGCTGCATTGATCAACGACGGCGCTGACGTAATCTTCCCAGTTGGTGGAGACCAGTTCGGCGCTGTTTCAGAGGCGATCAAGGAAGCTGGCATCGCCGGTGTAATGATCGGTGTTGACAAGGACGTTGCTCTAACCTCTCCTGAGTACGCACCATACGTGCTGACCTCTGCTGAGAAGCGCATGACCAACGCTGTTTACGACATCATCGCAGAGCTATCTGCTGGTGGCGAATTCAACGGTGACGCATACGTTGGCACCTTGGCAAACGGTGGAACTGGACTATCTCCGTTCTACGACTTCGACTCCAAGATCGATGACGCTACCAAGGCTCGCCTAGCCGAGATCGAGGCTGGCATCATCGCTGGTGAGATTGACCCACTGAGCTAATTCAGAAAAAAAGTCGGGGGCCGCAGAGTGATCTGCGGCCCTTGCTTTTTTGTCTGGAGCCCCAAGTTTCTTTGGCAGAATAGTTACCTGGCACGAAGGAGTGCATAAGTGAAATTAGAACTGCGCGGCATTACCAAGCGCTTTGGCCAACTGGTGGCCAATGACTCGATCAACCTGGTTGTTCAACCCGGTGAGATTCACGCCTTGCTGGGCGAAAACGGTGCTGGTAAATCCACCCTGATGAACGTTCTCTACGGTCTATATCAGGCTGACGAGGGTGAAATTCTGCTTGATGACAAAGCTCAAAAATTTGCCGGGCCTGGCGATGCCATGGCAGCCGGTATCGGCATGGTTCACCAGCACTTCATGCTCATCCCTGTTTTTACCGTTGCCGAGAATGTCGCACTCGGAAACGAACCCACCGGTGTCCTAGGAACCTTTAATCTTTCCGAAGCCAGAAAGCGCGTTGTTGAGATTTCCAACCGCTTCGGTTTCAACGTTGATCCAGACGCCCTGGTAGAGGATTTGCCAGTAGGTGTGCAGCAGCGCGTAGAGATCATCAAGGCGCTATCTCGCGATGCCAAGGTCTTGGTGCTCGATGAGCCAACCGCGGTGCTAACCCCGCAGGAGACTGATGAGTTGATGGCAATCATGCGTCAGCTTGCAAAGGCTGGAACCTCCATTGTTTTCATTACCCACAAGCTGCGTGAGGTCAAGGCGGTCGCTGACAAGATCACCGTTATCCGGCTTGGCAAGGTAGTTGGCGACGCATCGCCAGAAGCCTCGACCTCGGAGCTTGCCTCGATGATGGTTGGCCGCGACGTGGATCTGACCGTTTCCAAGAAGGCCGCCAACCTGGGTGAAAACGTGCTTCGGGTTGAAAACATCTCAGTGCTAGATGATCGCAATCAAAGGGCTGTCAATGGCGTGAGTTTCAACGTTCAACGAGGCGAGATCCTCGCAATCGCAGGTGTGCAAGGTAACGGCCAAACTGAACTTGCCGAGGCACTTCTTGGTCTGCGTCCGGTGATCAAGGGCAGCGGAGCGATTGCTATCAAAGACGAGTATCTAAAGCCGCAGGCATCGGTTCGCGATGTTTTGGAATCAGGGGTTGGCTTTATCCCCGAGGACCGCAAAAAGGACGGCCTAGTTTCCGAGTTTTCAATTGCCGAAAACCTGATGCTTGATGCCTCGTACAAGTCGGTATTCACCAAGGGGCTCAACATCAACTTCGCCGCTCGCAAGAAGATTGCGCGTGAGCTAGTTGAGAGATTTGACGTCAGGACCCCATCTGCGGATCACCTCGCAGGAAAGCTCTCCGGCGGCAACCAGCAGAAGGTTGTGGTTGCCCGAGAGCTATTCCGCGATGTCGATATCTTGATTGCTTCCCAGCCCACCCGAGGAGTGGACGTCGGTTCGATCGAGTTCATTCACGAGCAGCTGGTTGCCGAGCGAGATGCCGGTAAAGCGGTCATTTTGATTTCTACCGAACTAGATGAGGTGTTGGCCTTGGCTGACCGAATCGCAGTGATGTATCGCGGGCAGATTGTTGGAATTGTCGGCCCTGAAACCTCAAGAGAACAATTGGGCAAGATGATGGCGGGAGTAGCAGCATGAGTAATCCAGAGGCGAGATTCAATCAAGCCATAAAGGAGATTCTTGCCGGAGGCCTAACCCGAACCGTGCTCTCCGTGATGCTCGGATTCTTGGTCGGAGCGATGTTTATGATCGGTTCCAACAAAGAGTTCCTGGAAGGCCTGACCTACTTCTTCTCTCGCCCACAGGACTCCTTGGGTGCTGCCTGGTCAGTCGTCAGTGACGGTTACGGGGCATTGTTCAAGGGATCGATTTACAACGCCGAAGCGGAAGATCTCATCCGCGCGTTTAGGCCACTAACCGAGACTCTTCGACTTGGTGCTCCGCTGATTGCCGCTGGTTTGGGTATCGGCCTGGCCTTTAGGGTCGGGCTATTCAACATCGGTGGTACCGGTCAGTTGATTTTTGGAATGATCTTTGCGACCTGGGTCGCGACTCGTATTGAGCTGCCGTTCGTGATTCACACCGTGGTAGCGCTTCTTGCTGGAATCTTGGGTGCTTCGCTGATGGGAGCGCTGGTTGGGTTCCTAAAGGCCAGAACTGGTGCTCACGAGGTGATCTTGACGATCATGCTCAACTACATTGCGCTCTACTTCTTCACCTTCTTGATGCGCGACCCTATGCTGCTGCAGGAGGAGCGCGCCACCGGAAACCCCAAGGCCGATCCAGCGGCAGTAACCGCTCAGTTCCCCAAGCTTTTCGGAGATGAGTACTCGCTGCACTGGGGCTTGGTTTTGGCGCTATTGGCGGTAGTGGCTTACTGGTGGCTAATGGAGCGATCAACAATCGGATATCGCTTGCGCATGGTTGGTTTCAACCCGGATGCCGCCAAGACCGCCGGTATTAACGTGAACCGCACCTACATCCTGGCAATGGCGCTTTCGGCAGCCTTTGTTGGAGTGGCTGCTTCCAACCAGGCGCTTGGAACTGCAATCGGTGTTACCCCAAGCTCTCACGCCGGCATCGGATTTGATGCGATCACCGTGGCTCTGCTAGGAGGATCTTCCGCCCCTGGTATTTTGCTGGCCGGACTTTTGTTTGGTGCCTTTAAAGCCGGAGCACCGGCCATGCAGGTTATTGGTGTCTCCCCTGAAGTGCTTGGCATTGTTCAGGGCGCAATCGTGTTGTTCATTGCCGCTCCACCCTTGATCAGAGCCATTTTTGGACTTCCAAAACCGCAGACCACGAATGCGCTAGGTGCTATTCGAGATCGACTCTTTGGGAAAGGCGGTGCCAAATGAGTTGGCTCAAGCCGGTAGCAGGCATCAATAGCGAAGAGCGAGTCGGATACAAGAGCCCGATCGTCATGGGAGTCATTGCGCTCGTCGTGCTCTACTTCTTTGGCCTTGCTGGTCGCTCAGGGCAGACCACATTCGAACTAACCCGCAAAGATGACCTGATTCAGCTACCAGCAATTGAGATCGGTTCGTCTCAGCTTGGAGTCTCGGCTGGTCTAATGATGTTGATTGTGGCAGCTGTTTCGATGTTGCTGTCCTTGCGCAATCAAAAGACACCGATTTGGCTCGCAGCAATCTACGGGCTGATTGGGGTCACCTCACTTCTTGGTTGGTTGGCTGCCGATAACACCGTTCCGGTGGTTTTCATCGCTGGCACAGCTTTGGTGCTTGCAGTGCCAATCATGCTCGGAGCAATGGCTGGTGTGATGAGCGAGCGAAGCGGTATCACCAATATCGCCATCGAAGGGCAGCTGCTCACCGGTGCATTTATGGCCGCGGTGGTTTCGAGCATCACCGACAACTTTGCACTTGGAATCTTTGCGGCGATGTTCACCGCGTCGCTGATGAGCATGGTGCTAGCGGTCTTCGCAATCAAATTCCTAGCCCAGCAAATCATCGTTGGTGTGGTGCTAAATGTTTTGGTGATTGGAATCACAAACTTCCTCTACCAGCAGTGGCTCACCGAAGACGGCGAGAATGTCAACTTCCCTGGAACTTTGGACATCATCAAGATTCCATTCCTGAGCGATATTCCAGTAATTGGCCCGGTGCTATTCGAGAATCGCATCACCGTGTTTGCGGCGCTACTAATCGTGCCAGCGCTCTGGTTTGTGCTTTTCAAGACCAAGTTGGGGCTACGAGCCCGAGCTGTCGGAGAGCACCCGCTAGCAGCTGACACCGTCGGTATAAACGTGAGTCGAACCAGATTCTGGTGGGTCACCATCGGTGGTGCGATTGCCGGCCTGGGTGGTGCTGCTTTGACAATTGGTAACGCTGGCGCCTTTGGTCGTGAAATGTCCGGTGGCTTTGGATTTATCGCGCTCGCGGTAGTGATTCTTGGCCGCTGGCACCCAATTTCGGCAGCTTTGGCTGCATTGCTTTTCGGTTTCTCGATCATTTTGCGAGTTTGGGCAAACCAGGTTAGCCCGGGCATCCCGACCGACTTCATCACGATGGTTCCTTACATCGTGACGATCATCGCCGTGGTTGGATTCGTTGGTCAATCCCGGCCACCGAAGTCGCTCGCAATTCCGTACGTGAAGGGTTAGTCGTGGACATCGATTGGGCTGCGCTCAAGGCAGAGGCAACAAAGGCCATGAAGAAGGCCTATGCCCCCTACTCAAACTTTCCGGTTGGTGCCGCTGCACTGACGGATAAGGGCGAAGTTATCTCGGGTTGCAATGTCGAAAATGCCTCCTACGGAGTTGGGCTTTGCGCCGAGTGCTCGTTGGTCAGCGAGCTATATCGAACCGGCGGTGGCAAGTTGGTGGCGTTCTCTTGCGTGGATGGCGATGGCAATACCTTGATGCCCTGTGGACGTTGCCGCCAGCTGCTGTATGAACACCACGCCCCGGGAATGCTGTTGGACACTGTGTCCGGCATCAAGACGATCTACGAAGTATTACCTGATGCCTTCGGGCCTGAGCACCTGGAGCAGAAGTGAGCTATTCGGCGGTAGAACTAATCATCAAAAAGCGAGAGCGCTTGGAACTTTCCACCGATGAGATTCGTTGGTTAGTGGCCAACTACACCTCAGGCGTGGTGGCAGACGAGCAGATGTCAGCCATGGCCATGGCGATTTTGCTAAATGGCATGAATCGCAGAGAAATCAAAGACCTGACCCTGGCGATGATTGATTCGGGTGAGCGACTGGAGTTCACCGGTTTGACTATGCCAACCGCGGATAAGCACTCAACCGGTGGTGTTGGCGACAAAATCACTCTTCCGCTCGCACCGCTGGTGGCTTCCTACGGGGTTGCGGTGCCGCAGCTGTCCGGTCGCGGCCTCGGTCACACCGGTGGCACCCTAGACAAGCTAGAAGCTATCCCAGGCTGGCAAGCAAGTCTTTCTAACACCGAGCTCTACTCTCAGCTGGCTGAGGTCGGAGCGGTAATCTGCGCGGCGGGATCTGGACTTGCTCCAGCGGACAGAAAGCTTTACTCGCTTCGAGATGTCACCGGAACCGTCGAGGCAATCCCGCTAATCGCTTCTTCGATCATGAGCAAGAAGATTGCCGAAGGAACGGCAGCTTTGGTTTTGGATGTGAAGGTCGGCTCTGGTGCCTTTATGAAAACCCTCGATCGAGCCACCGAACTGGCTCAGACTCTGGTCCAACTCGGTCAGGATGCGGGAGTCAACACCGCGGCACTATTGACCGATATGTCCACTCCACTGGGCCTAAAGATTGGTAACGCCCTTGAGGTTGAAGAATCGGTAGAGGTGCTAGCCGGCGGTGGGCCATCAGATGTTATCGAGTTAACTGTTGAGCTAGCTCGCGAGATGCTAAATCAGGCCGGGGTGCACTCAGTGGATCCGTCGGAAAACCTGCGCAATGGCAAGGCCATGGACAAGTGGCGTCAGATGATTTCGGCCCAGGGTGGAAACCCGGATGCAGAACTGCCAAAGGCCAAGCACTCGCATCAAATCCTGGCGACCGAGTCTGGTTTTGTTTCCCGCTTGGATGCCCTTGATGTCGGAGTTGCGTCTTGGAGGCTTGGTGCTGGCCGTGAGCGTAAGGAAGATGCCGTGCAATTTGGTGCCGGCATTGAATTGAAGGTTCAGATCGGTAGCCGAATCGAAGCCGGTCAACCGCTGATGACACTTTTCACAGACACCGAAGAGAAGTTTGATCGAGCCATTGAGTTAGCCAGCGGCGCAGTGGAAATTTCAGCCTTGCCGGTCACGGAGCGTAAGCTCATCCTCGGCAGAATCAGTTAGGAACTCAGTGGACATCAAAGCCCTACCAAAAATCTCACTTCACGATCACCTTGACGGTGGGCTTAGACCGCAAACCATCATTGAGCTGGCGGCAAAAATCGGCCACGAGCTTCCCGCCCAAACGGCCAGTGAACTTGGCCGCTGGTTTGCGGAGTCGGCAAATTCGGGTTCTTTGGTTCGCTACCTGGAGACTTTTGATCACACCGTAGCGGTGATGCAGACCCGCGAGGGCTTGGAGCGAGTCGCTTATGAAGCGGTCATTGACCTTGCCGAACAGAACGTGATTTATGCGGAGCTACGCTGGGCTCCCGAGCAGCACCTTGCCAAGGGTCTGACTTTGGATGAGACCGTTGAGGCAGTTCAAGATGGGCTAGAGCGCGGCATGGCTGAGATTGAGGAGCGCGGTGGTTTTATTCGCACCGGTCAGTTGGTGACCGCAATGCGCCACGCTAATCGCGGCATGGAAATTGCTGAACTCGCAGTTCGTCACCGTAATGCCGGTGTGGTGGGCTTCGATATTGCAGGTGCGGAAAAGGGCTTTTTGCCCAACCTGCACAAGGAAGCCTTCGACTACCTAGCAGCCGAACTCTTCCCCTGCACCGTCCACGCCGGTGAAGCTGATGGCGTTGAGTCGATTCGCGATGCGATTGTTTCCGGACGAGCCCTTCGACTAGGTCACGGGGTTCGTTTGGTTGAAGACATCATGTTCTCCAGAACCGAGGGCGACACCGACTTGGTTGTCTTGGGTCCGGTGGCACAGTGGGTGCACGATCGTGGAATTGCACTCGAGACCTCACCATCTTCAAATTTGCAAACCGGTGCTTTTGAGATGCTCGGCGACACAATGGCCGACCACCCGTTTGACATCTTGTACGACCTTGGATTCAAGGTCACCGTGAACACCGACAACCGCCTGATGAGCGATACCAATTTGACCAAGGAGCTAGAAATCCTGGTTGACACCTTCGGCTACTCGCTCGAAGACCTGGAGCAATTCCAGCTAAATGCCGCTGAGGCAGCATTTCAAGGTCTGCCTGAGCGTGAAGAGCTCATGGACATGATCGAGACGGGTTTCGCAGAGGCTCGCTAGTGCTCGCAACTGCGTTCGGCCCTAATTCGATAAAGCATCACCAGGAGATAATCGACTGGGAAGCGGCAATAACCGCCGCAGTGTCGCTTTTGGAAGTTGATGCAAAAGTAACTTCGAACTACCTCTCTAGAGTCTTGGAAGCTACCCAAAAACACGGACCCTACTTTGTCGTTGCTCCTGGAATTGCAATTGCGCACGCTGCACCCGCAGAAGATGTGCTGGAAACCGGCATGGCACTTTTACGTTTAGAGCAGCCAGTTGTCTCAGGCTCCTCAAACGATCCGGTCAAGCTACTTTTTGCATTTTGCGCGGTTGATTCCGTCAGTCACATCGGACTGCTCTCTAAATTTGCAGAAATCATGACACTGGAGGGAAACATGAACATTTTGCAAACTGAACCGAATCTTGCCGTGATTCGCAATTTATTGACGGCTTAGGTGGTTGGGAACTGTTGTGAAGATCTATGCAGTGTGTGGTGCCGGAATTGGCACCTCAGTTCTACTCAAGTCAAACACCGATCGTGTGCTGGCCACGATGGGCATTGAAGCCGATGTTCAGGCCGTTTCGATTGCCGACGCCTTGTCGGCGGAGTCTTTGGCGCAGATAGTTTTGATCACTCCAGAACTGCAAGAGCAAATCAGTGGTATTCGCTCCGAGGTAATTCCGATTGAAAACATCTTCAATCTTGAAGAGCTGAGCGAGAAACTCACCGCAGCCCTCCAGTAGTGTTTTGCCATGGCAAATCTAGGCAGCACCGATCGCACCAAACTCAACCGAATCTCATACAAAGCCTCACATGAGGTCAGTGACCTGTATTCAATCCTGGATGACAATTTGGTAGCGCATGTCGGGCTGGTCCAGGACGGCAAGCCATTGGTGATTCCTATGGCCTATGGTCGGGTTGATGACATCATCTATTTGCATGGCTCATCTGGCTCTAGGCTCATGAGATTGCTTGAGAACGAACCCGAGGTTTGTGTCTCCATCACTGAATTAAGGGCGCTCAAAGTCGCTCGCTCCACCTTCAACTCCGGAATGCACTATCGCTCGGTTGTAATCTTCGGCAAGGCGAAGTTGGTTGCAGATCGGGATAAGGATCAGGCTCTGAATGCCCTGAGCGACGCCATGATTCCAGGGCGAGTTCAAGAGGTTAGGCCCAGCACCAAAAAAGAGCTGGCAGCAACTGTGATTGTTTCGCTCCCGCTAGACGAGTGCTCGGTGAAGATTTCCGTCAATGAGGTGGACGATGATGAACAGGACCTAAACCAAGGAACCTGGGCCGGAATTGTGCCACTGGTGACAACTATTGGCGAGCCGATTCCTGCAGACGAAGAAGCTGCGGGACTTGCGGTTCCTGAATCAGTTCGTCGCCTGTCTAAGCGCTCTTGAGTAGCTGCTGAGCCCAAGTTTTCAAAGTCGCAAGTTTCTGCTGAGAGCTGTCTTCGGATTCAGCAGTAACCTGCAGATAGCACTTCAGCTTTGGCTCGGTTCCAGATGGCCTAATGATGACTCGGTATGAAGTTGTTGTGAAAATCACACCTTCAGTGGCCGGTAGGTTTTGCCCAAGCTCTAGATTCACAAACTCCGCCGGCTCGCCCAAAATCTCCGACACTGGGTTTTGCTTGATCTCGGACATTAGGTTTTTGATCACCGAAAGATCAGTTACCCGAATCGAAACCTGGCCGGTAGCGAGATGTCCATAGCGCTTTGCCAACCCGCGCAGCAGGTCAATTAGATCCATGCCTTCGGCCTTTAGCGTGGCGGCAAGTTCCGCAATGGCAAGAGCTGCCGAGATGCCATCTTTATCTGGCGTGAATTCCGGATCGATGCAGTACCCAAGGGCTTCCTCATAGCCGAAACTTAGGTTTGGAACCTTAGAAATCCACTTGAAGCCGGTCAGGGTCTGCTGATATTTCAAACCGTGAAATGCGGCAACTTTGGCCAGGCTAGCCGAGACAATCGAGTTCGCAAGTGTTCCACTTTGCTTGCCGGAGGCAACCATCTCCGCAAGCAGCAGTCCAACCTGGTCACCGGTCAGCATCTGGTAGGAATCACCCTTTCGAACTCCGACCGCTAACCGATCAGCATCAGGGTCGTTTGCGATGATCAAATCAGAGTGGTTGAGTTTGGCATGCTCCAGACTCAAATCCATCGCGCCGGGTTCTTCTGGGTTGGGAAATGCTACGGTTGGGAAAAGACCATCCGGCTCTTGTTGCTGCAGGACTGAACCAAATTCAAAGCCAGTCCTGTCGAAGACTGCCTTCATTACTCGAAAGCCAACACCATGCATTGCGGTGTAGGTGATTTTCAAATCTTTTCGCCCTGCGGCATCCTGACCAACTAGCTTTGCAGCCCTAGCAACATATGCATCGATGTCCTCTTGGCCAAGCTTTTCAATCTGCGAAGACTTTGGGATTTCTGCAAAGCTGAGGCTCTCGGCAATTTCGTCTATCAAAGCGGCAATTTGCTTGTCCTGTGGGGCAATCAATTGCGAGCAACCATTGTTGCCTCCCAGATAAACCTTGTAGCCGTTATCCCTGGGTGGATTGTGACTGGCGGTGACGATCACAGTTGCGCTGGCGAGGAACCTTTTTCCGGTGAATGCTGCGACAGGGGTCGGCACGGCAGAGTCAAACAGCCGGGTTTTGATTCCGGTAGCGGCAAAAATCTCAGCCGAATCTTGCGCAAAAATGTCGGAGTTAACTCTTCCGTCATAGCCAATTACTACTGAAAGTTCACCATTTTTGTCTAGGTAGTCACTTCGGTTTTGCTCAAGAAAACGAGCAATTGCCAGCGCAGTTTGGCTAACCACAACGCGATTCATTCGATTTGGGCCAGCGCCAAGCTCGCCTCGCAAGCCTGCTGTCCCAAATTGGAGTCGTGACCCAAATCTTGAATTAAGCTCCGCGACATTGCCAGCATCAACCAGCTGTTCAATCTCCAGCCGAGTCAGCGGATCAGGGTCCTGAGCTAACCACTTATTTGCTACTTCAAAAACATCCATTTAGAGCTTCGCCACAATCTCAGCTAACAACTTGCCGATTCGCGCCTCTGCGTTGCGACCAGCTTCCAAGACTTCGGCATGGGAGAGCGGAGTGGTCTGAATCCCGGCTGCCAAATTGGTTATGAGCGACATTCCAAGGATTTCCATACCGGCTTCGCGGGCTGCGATCGCTTCCAGGGCGGTAGACATTCCAACAATGTGACCACCCATGATTTTTGCCATTTGGACCTCGGCTGGAGTTTCGTAGTGTGGTCCACGGAACTGCACATAGACACCCTCGTCGAGACTCGCATCCACAGTCTTTGCCAAATCCCTAAGACGCTTGGAGTAAAGGTCTGTTAGGTCAATAAAAGTTGCACCTTCCAGTGGGCTGGACGCGGTCAGATTGATGTGGTCTGAAATCAATACCGCTGCGCCGCCTGCCCACTCCGGCTTTATACCGCCGGCACCGTTGGTCAAAATCATGGTTTTTGCACCCGTTGCCGCTGCAGTGCGAACCGAGTGCACAACCGAGCGAACCCCGTGATTCTCATAGAAGTGAGTGCGGGCGCCAATAACCAGAGCGTGCTTGCCATTGGCAAGTCGAATCGAGCGGATGGTTCCTACGTGGCCCACCACCGCCGGCTTGGAAAAACCAATGATCTCGTTGCCCGGAATCTCGCTAACGGTCTCACCAATCAGATCCGCCGCCTTTGCCCAACCAGAGCCGAGGGTTAGCGCGATATCGTGATGGGCGATGCCTGAGATTTTGGCAATTTGCTGGGCAGCCTCTTGGGCTATTTCGAAGGGGTTAGCGCCCTCAACATTGAGTGGATTGACCATAAAAATCAGTCTAACTAACCCCGTAACGGGGATTGGTAGGCCAGAATGAACCCGTGGCAATTTCTTCGTCTAATCAATATCGCATCGTAATCATTGGTGGTGGCCCTGGCGGCTACGAAGCAGCTCGTGCTGGACGCCAGCTCGGGGCTGAGGTGATCCTCATCGAGGACAACGGCATCGGCGGAAACGCCGTGCTAACCGATGTAGTGCCATCCAAGACACTTATCGCAACCGCTGAGGCGGCTCAACGAGTAGCACAGGCGCAGAGCCTAGGGGTCACGTTTTCTATTGACCAGGTCCCGGTTCAGCCCAAGGTAGAGATTGACCTAGAGGCTGTAAACAAAAGACTTTTGGCATTGGCAAAGAGCCAGTCAGAGGACATGCTAGAAACCCTCAAGAATGAAGGCGTTCGAGTTATTTCGGGGCGTGGCCGCCTCGATGGTAATCACCACGTCATCGTCGAGCCGACACTCGGCGGTGAGCCAGAACGCATCGAGGCCAAGACCATCATCGTGGCTGTTGGTGCGACCCCGCGAGAAGTGCCAGGTTCAAAGCCAGATGGCGACCGCATCTTCACTTGGAAGCAGCTTTACAACCTGAAAACACTTCCGGAGCACATGATTGTTGTCGGCTCCGGTGTCACCGGTGCCGAGTTCGCATCTGCTTATCTGCAGCTAGGCAGCAAGGTGACTCTGATCTCAAGCCGCGACAAAGTACTTCCTGGCAACGATGCTGATGCCGCGGATTTGATTGAAGATGTGTTCCGCCGCGGCGGAATGCAAATTTTGAACAAGTCTCGAGCCACCGCGGTCGTGAATACCGGAAGTTCGGTTCGAGTCACCTTGGAAAGCGGTGAAGTTGTCGAGGGTAGCCACTGTCTGATGGCGGTGGGTGCGATTCCAAACACCGAAGGGCTGGGGCTGGAAGAGGCTGGTGTAAGGCTGACCGAATCTGGACACGTCATCGCCAATAAGGTTGCGAGAACATCAAGGGCAAATGTTTACGCGGTGGGAGACTGTTCAACCGCAATGCCACTGGCATCGGTCAGCGCAATGCAGGGCAGGACTGCCGTCTACCACACCATGGGTGATGTCGCAGCTCCGACCAGAATGCGAAACGTGGCGGCAAACGTCTTTACCTCCCCTGAGATTGCCTCGGTGGGCTGGTCACAGGCTGAAATCGAGCAAGGCCTGGTTCGCGGTGAGATTCAAAAGGTGATGCTGGAAACCAACCCGAGAGCGAAGATGTCGGGAATTCGCGAGGGCTTCATCAAACTTTTTGCTTCAATCGGATCCGGCACGGTGATTGGTGGAGTGGTCGTCGCCCCCAGAGCATCGGATCTGATCTACCCGATTGCTGTGGCAATCGAGAATCGTTTGACTGTCGATGAGTTGGCCCGAACCTACACGGTTTACCCATCATTATCGGGCTCAATTGCAGAGGCCGCATCGGCCCTGCACCAGCCAATCGACTAGTCGACGATATCGAGAATTCGCGTTCCAGCCGAGATTGTGGTGCCAACGCTCACGCCAATTGAGCTAATGGTTCCAGAGCGGTGAGCGGTCAGTGGCTGCTCCATCTTCATGGCCTCGAGCACAACGACCAAATCTCCAGCTTCGACGTGATCACCCTCATTAGCGGCGATCTTTACCACGGTTGACTGCATTGGGGCCATCAGGCTGTTGCCCTTGGCGCCAGTGTGAGAAGACGAACCAGAACTCTTGGCGCGTTTAGGCGCGTGACCAGCGGCCGATCCGATTTCGCCAACCAGCAAGCGTTTTGGAACGCTGACCTCAAGGCGCTTTCCTGCTACCTCCACTACAACCTCGTGGCGAGCCTCCGGCTCAGGGAGGTCTTCGCTCTGTCCCGACCAAGGCTCAATGGTGTTGTCCCACTCAGTTTCAATCCAGCGGGTGTAGACGCCAAACTTTCCACCCTCGGCAGTGAACGCTGGATCGTTGACGATCGCGCGGTGGAATGGCAAAACGGTTGGTAGCCCGTGAACCTGCATCTCTTCCAGAGCTCTTCTGGAGCGCTGCAGTGCCTCGGCACGGGTTGCACCAGTGACGATGAGCTTGGCGACCATAGAGTCAAAGTTTCCAGAAATCACATCTCCGGAAACCACGCCGGAGTCAACGCGAACTCCAGGGCCACTCGGGGCAATGAACTGGTGGATTGATCCAGGTGCAGGCAAGAAGCCGCGACCTGGGTCCTCGCCGTTGATGCGGAATTCGAAGCTGTGGCCAGAAACCTTTGGATCTGGGTAGTCAAGCACGCCACCCTCTGCAATTCGGAACTGCTCGCGCACTAGGTCAAGGCCGGTTACCTCTTCGGACACTGGGTGCTCTACCTGCAATCTGGTGTTCACTTCGAGGAAGGAGATGGTGCCATCTTGGGCAACCAGGAACTCGCAGGTTCCAGCGCCCTCATAGCCAACTGCCCTAAGGATTGCCTTGGATGATTCGTAAAGTCTGGCCTCTTGATCGGCGGTTAGGAAAGGCGCTGGCGCTTCTTCGACAAGCTTTTGGTGGCGACGCTGTAGCGAGCAGTCGCGGGTGGAAACCACAACCACATTGCCGTGCTGGTCAGCCAAACACTGAGTCTCAACGTGGCGCGGCTTGTCGAGATATTTCTCGATGAAGCATTCGCCACGACCAAATGCTGCAATGGCTTCTCGGGTGGCGGATTCAAAAAGCTCACCGATCTCAGCGGCATCGCGAACGATCTTGATGCCTCGTCCACCACCACCGTAGGCAGCCTTAATGGCAACCGGCAGACCGTGTACGGCCACAAAGTCTTCAACTTCTTTGACGGTCTCAACCGGGTTGATGGTTCCTGGCGCTAGCGGGGCACCGACAGACTCGGCTACCTTTCTGGCAGAAACTTTGTCACCGAGCTGCTCGATGGATGCAGGCTTGGGTCCAATCCAAATCAGACCTGCGTCAATCACGGCCTGGGCGAAGGAGGCATTCTCGGAAAGAAAACCGTAGCCAGGGTGAACGGCGTTGGCGCCGGCTCGCTTGGCAACCGCGATCAGCTTGTCTGAAACCAGATAGGTTTCCGCAGCTGTTTCACCATTTAGCGCATAGGCCTCATCGGCAAGTTTTACGTGCTGGGCGTGGCGGTCGCCATTGGCGTAGACGGCCACAGTTTGAATGCCAGCGTCTTTGGCTGCTCGAATGATTCGAACTGCGATCTCACCGCGGTTGGCGATTAGTAACTTGGTAATTTGGCGCTGGGTCATAATCCAAAAGCTTATTGCCCTCTAAGGCTGGAAATTTATAAGCAAACTACAAAAAACTTGAAGTTTCGTTGCGGTTATCTCCATAGCGATTGGTAGTCGTGACCCAGATCTGTGACCAGTTCCCGAAGTGCTACCAGCGAGAGCCCGACCACGGTGTGGTAGTCACCCTCGATTCTCTCGACAAATGCACCACCAATTCCATCGATGGTAAAAGCGCCAGCGACCTTGAGTGGCTCGCCAGTGGCAACATACTTGCGGATCTGGTCATCACTGAGATTGGCAAAGCTGACAGAAGTTTGCGTGACTTTACCCAGCCCCAAACCAGTGTTGCCATCAATAAGCCAGTGTCCAGAGCAAAGCACTCCGGTTTTGCCGCGCATTTTTTGCCAGCGGGCAATCGCCACCTCAGGATCGTGAGGCTTTCCGAGCATTTCTCCATCAAACAACAAAGCTGAATCACAGCCGAGAATCAAGCCCTGGTAGCTCACGGCTTCAGCCTTTGCCCTCGCCAAAAGCAAGGTCATATCTTGGATAGTGGCGGGCTTTTGCTGCGCTACTAATGCGTCTTCATCCACGCCTGGGGCAAGGACTTCAAACTCGATACCCGCATCGGTCAAAAGTCGCTTTCTGGCGGGAGATGTTGAGGCAAGCAGCAATTTGGTCACGCTAGCAAGGTTAGCTGTGGAACACTGTGGGAGTGAATCTTCGAGTCAAAATTGAAAAAGTTGCCCACGGTGGAGTTTTTGTAGCCCGCCACGAGGGCAGAGTCATCTTCGTTTCCGGCGCTATCGATGGCGAGGTGGTCGATGTTGAAATCACCGAGGACGCGGGGAAGTTTCTGCGCGCAACCGTAACGAATGTGGTCGAGGCCTCTGAGCACCGACAGCCGCACTTTTGGAAGGCAGCCCGTGAGGGTGCAGGCGGTGCCGAGTTTGGACACATCGAACTGTCTCACCAACGCGAGTTGAAGTCACAGGTGCTTCAAGAGGCGCTTCAGCGCATGGCCGGTATCGAGAGAGAAACCATAGTCGAAGCTTGCCCGCAGGAGACCGATGGCCTGCACTATCGCACCAGGGTTCAGCTGAATGTCGATGCTTCTGGCACCGCGGGGCCAAGGCTCCCCAGAAGTAATGAGGCGGTGTTCACGCCAACCCTGCCACTTGCTGTCACAGAGATCGAGGAGCTTGGGCTGCAGCTCAAGAATTGGAATGGCGTAAAGAAGATCTCTATCGCAGCTAGCTCCACGGGTGATTTGCAGTGGATGGTCGATGACAAGTTGAACGGTTCTGAGCGATTGGTCGAAAGAGCAGCCGGCAGAACCTTCCGATTGAGCTCGGGCGCATTCTGGCAAGTGCACAAAGAGGCCGCGAATGTGCTGACCCAGGCCGTTTTTGAAGCGGCAGACCTTCTAGAGTTTGATGAATCAAAGCCAGCTCTTGATCTTTATGCTGGAGCCGGTTTGTTCGCTGCCACCATGGCAGCCAAGTACTCGTCAACTGCCTTTACCGCCGTTGAGAACAACAAGCAGGCGGTTGCCGATGGCACCAAATCTGCAATTGACCTTTCCAACCTAAAGTTTGAAAAATCAGACGTGCTGCAGTACTTGCGAATTGCGAGCACTAAGCCCGGCAGTTTTGACACCGTGGTCCTCGATCCGCCGCGCTCGGGAGCAGCTGGCAAAGTAATTGAACAGCTGATCAAACTTCGCCCGAGAAACATTATTTATGTCGCGTGTGATCCGGTAGCTCTAGCCCGAGACCTAGGTTCGCTATCCAAGGCGGGGTATACCCTCAGCGGTCTCAAATCGTTAGATATCTTCCCGCACACTCACCACTTTGAGGCCGTTGCAGCGCTAACTCTTGGTTAATCTAGAGCAGTATGCAAAAGGTAAAAGTCGCAATCGTTGATGACCACGAGGCAGTGCGCCTCGGGTTTGCTGGCACCTGTCAGGACAACGGTTTTGAGCTGGTCGGATCAGCAGCAACCGTGAACGACCTGCTTTTGGAAATCGCTGACAAAGACTGCGAAGTAGTTATCGCGGATCTTTCGCTCGCAGACGGTTCTTTGGTTCAGGAAAATATTGAGCGACTAGTGGCCGCAGGTCCTGCAGTTTTGATCTACAGCATTGCCGACAAGCCACCACTGATGCGATCTGCACTTCGCGCCGGCGCCACCGCGATTGTTTCAAAATCTAAGCCCATGGCCACGCTGACCGAGGCCATAACTTTGGCCGCCCAAGGCATCATTATCAACAACGCTGAAACCAGCGCTCTGATTGATGCCGATCGGGACTTCAAAGCGGTAAAGCTGTCAGATCGTGAAAGAGAAGTGCTCTCCCTTTACGCATCCGGCATGAGCCTGAAGCAGGTCGCGTACCAGCTCCAAATCAAGCCATCGAGCGCCAAAGAGCATATTGACCGAGTTCGCGTGAAGTACGCAAAATTGGGTCGTGAGGCCGCCACTAAGGTCGACCTTTTCCGCCGTGCAGTCGAAGATGGAATCCTGCAGGGAGAGTTGCTTTAGTTGTCGCAAACCGAGCTCTCATCTGCGGCCAGCGTTCGACTTGAGACCATGATCAGTCGAATCTATTCGACTTTGTTGGCAGTGCTGCAGCTTGAGGTAATCGCCAACGCAGTTTTCCAATCCCAATACCTTGGGTTGGGGAAATGGTGGGTCCTGTTCTACGTAACGGTGCCAATCGTTGGGATGCTAGTCAACTCTTGGTGGCGGGGCAGGCTGGGCTTTTGGACCTACGTCCATGGCGCCACTGTTCTGGTTGCAATGTGGCGTTGGCCTCTGTTAGTGAATGATCCAACAACGCTGCCGCAAGACTTCCAAGCCTGGGTCTGGTGGCTGGTGGGAACCGCAACGATCTCAATGGGTATCGCCAATCCCCGTTGGCTGGGCTTGCTTTACCTAGTAGTTGCATCGGTGACCTGGTATTTCCTAGACACCTCCATTTATGGCGGATCGGGAAATCCGAACATTGCCATGCAGGACGCTTTCTATGTTTTTCTGCTTGGAGGAGCCGTCTCGGCTTTAGTTCACCTAACCCGAGACGCTGCGAAACGCGCAGATCAAGCCAACTCAATTGCGATTGCAAATGCCATCGAACAGGCACAGATCGATGCTGCCGAAAGAGAGCGTCAACGGATAGACGCCTTGGTGCACGATCGAGTACTCAACACCTTGTTGGTGGCGGCGAAAGCTTCCAATAAGCAAGATCAAGAAGCGGCAGCGATAGCCGCCGCAGAAGCTATAGCCAGCTTGGAGTCAGCCGCTCAGGACCAGGAGAATCAGCCCAAGGTCACAACGTTGGGGCTCTATCGCTCCCTCAGAAAAGCCGCGCTTAGAGCGTCTTCTGAGCTAGAGGTAGAGATTGTTTCAGCCGGACTGGAGGAGATTTCTGCCGATATTGCGCAGACCATTACTGAGGCCACATTGCAGGCAATTGATAATGCCATCCGGCATTCCGAGTCGAACATCATCCAAGTCCAACTCGGTGACAAATCGGGCAACGGACTTTATGTTCAGGTTAGGGACCACGGCAAGGGTTTCAATCTGGATCGTCTGGCCAAAGATCGCCTGGGCATCCGTTCTTCAATCCAAGCCCGAATGCTTTCGATTGGCGGCCAGGCCTTTATTTCAAGCGAAATCGGCAGTGGCACCGTCGTGGAATTGCGATGGTCGAAATGATCAAACTCTCACGTACCGCCATTACCTTTTTCAGTCTGGCCTTCGGTGTCTACCACGCGTTTCTGGGTCTTTTGAACCTGGAGCACTATGACGAACCTGAATTCGTTGTGGCAGCGGCAGCGCTTTATCTCTTCGCATTGGTTTTCACTTTGGCCGATTACCCAGGATTGAAACTCAAGGACTATAAGGCCGCAGTTGGCTTAATAATCGCAATGCTGATTCCATTGCTGATGGCGGCATCAGTCACACCGGATCACATCGATAGCCACACCACTTGGCACGTTGCAGGAATTGCCACCCTGATGGCAATCATCGCGCTCAGGCAACACAAAGTGATGGCCTGGTTTGGGGTGGGCCTTATGTGTTTGCAGGTCTTGATTTGGGGCGGTTGGGGAGTGCTTTTCAATGCCGGAATCATCGGCGCACTGATGCTGGTAGCAGCCGCCCATGCTGCTTCAGTGACAATGGCCGCAACCGCAAAAGCGGTAGTTGATTTCCGCGAACAGGCCTTGGCCACCGCTGCCGCCACAGCCGCGAAATCGGCAGCTCGCATAGAACGTCAATCAAGAGTCGAGCAGGCACTTGAGGCTGCTCTGCCTCTTTTGAACAAAATAGAGCGACTTGATGGCAACTTGGGAGAGGCCGATAAAAAACAAGCCCTCGCTCTGGAGGCCATGCTCCGGGATCAGATTCGCGGTCGCCATTTTGACTCGCCAGAGCTGCTGGGTGAAATCGCGAGTGCAAGAAAACGCGGTGTTGAAGTTCAGGTCCTAGATGACGGTGGTTTGGAGCAGCTAGCCGAGGGTGAGCGCCAACGTATCTTGACCGAGGTTGCCAAACAGGTGGCAACAGTCCAGACGGGAAAGCTTGTGATTCGCTCGGTTGCCGACGAGAAATGGGTGGTGACTGTCACTGCATCGAGGCCGGGCACCGATGCCCCAGATCTATTTATCAGGATTTAAAAAAATGATGGGCGGACCAAAGATCCCGCCCATTCACTTCCCCTGTGCTCTGCACAATCCCTGAGCACCCTTTTTTGCCAAAACAGAGACAGTGCTATTTCACTGAAAATCAAATGCCACAGGGGTGGAAGTAACGGGAATGTTACTAACCACTTTGGGGGACAGGTTATAGACCTGGCTTTGATGAGGAGTGCCAGTTCGAGGACAGTTCGCCGCGCAAAATACCCTGATTGCGATGCCAGCTCGAACCTGGTTTTCTAACTGCGATTCGGCCAAGTCGGCGAGATTCGATGATTGCTGCGGTCACAACTGCGAGCGCCGCAGCCTGATCCTCAGCATCGCCTCCGCTAACCCTCAGCAGCTGCTGGATCTCTTCTTCGGTGTATTGCTTCATTACAGCGGAATGTTTCCGTGCTTTTTCGGAGGCAAGCTGGCTCGCTTGGTCTTTAGAGCACGCAGTGAGCGAATCACCGCTGTTCTAGTTGCCGCCGGCTCGATGATGCCATCTAGCTCGCCACGCTCGGCAGCTAGGAATGGGCTGGCAACGTTGTAGGTGTACTCCTTGGCAAGCTGATCGCGAACCTTGGCAATATCTAGACCCTGCTCTTCGGCCTCGCGAATCTTGTCGCGGAACAGAATGTTGACTGCTCCCTGGCCGCCCATAACTGCAATTTCAGCTGTTGGCCAAGCCAAGTTGATATCTGCTCCCAGCTGCTTGGAGCCCATCACGATGTAAGCGCCACCGTAAGCCTTGCGGGTAATCACGGTTACCAGCGGGACGGTCGCCTCGGCGTATGCATAAAGCAACTTGGCGCCGCGACGGATCACACCGGCCCACTCCTGATCGGTTCCAGGTAGATAGCCAGGTACATCCACCAGCGTCAAGATTGGAATCGAGAATGCGTCGCAGAAACGGACAAAGCGGGCAGCCTTCTCACCGGCATCAATGTTGAGCGTTCCTGCCATTTGCTGCGGTTGGTTTGCCACAATTCCGACGCTGTTGCCATCGACTCGAGCAAAGCCAATCAAAATGTTTGGTGCGAAAAGTGGCTGCACCTCTAGGAACTCGCCCTCATCCACGAGTGCCTCGATGATGCTTCGCATGTCATAAGGCTGGTTTGGAGAATCCGGAATGATGGTGTTTAGCTTCAGGTCCGCCTCGGTGATTTCTAGTTCACTGTCGGACTGGTAGGTGACGGTCTCCGAGAGGTTGTTCTCAGGCAAGAAGCCCACCAAGGACTTCACGTAGTCAATCGCATCCGCTTCGTCATCGGCGAGGTAGTGAGCCACTCCCGATGTCTCGTTGTGAGCCCGAGCTCCGCCGAGCTCTTCCATGCCGACGTCCTCACCGGTAACGGTCTTGATCACGTCTGGTCCGGTCACAAACATGTTGGAGGTCTTGTCCACCATGATTACAAAGTCGGTTAGAGCAGGGGAGTAAACCGCACCGCCGGCAGCAGGCCCCATAATTATCGAAATCTGCGGGATCACACCGGACGCCATGGTGTTCAGACGGAAGATCTCGCCATATTTTCCAAGCGCGATAACACCCTCTTGAATGCGAGCGCCACCGGAATCGAGCATTCCAATCAGTGGCACGCCAGTCTTGATGGCGAGCTCCATGATCTTGATGATCTTGTTTCCCGCGGTCTCACCGAGCGATCCGCCGAAGATTGTGAAGTCTTGAGAGTAAACCGCAACCTGGCGGCCATGAATAGTTCCGACTCCGGTTACTACCGAGTCACCATAAGGACGCTTGGCATCCATGCCAAATGCACTGGATCGGTGGCGAACATATTCATCCACCTCGACAAAGCTGCCTGGATCCAAAAGCATTTCAATGCGCTCGCGAGCGGTGTTCTTGCCCTTCGCGTGCTGCTTTGCCTTGGCATTGTCTCCAGCACTCACCACGGCCTCGTGGTAACGAGCCTTGAGATCGGCCAGTTTGCCAGCGGTGGTGGAAAGGTCAGGGGTGTTGGACACAGATTCTCCTTAGGTGCTTGCCTACTTTATCCAGCTTCCGGGCACTACTAGTTGAACAATACCTACAAGCAAATCCTAAATTCATCGTAGATACCTACAAGTTTGCTGGTTGCGATACGGTTTTGGTGTGTCCTTAGATCAAACCGCCAGCGTTGTAAACGAGTTAGTCGTCCTTGACGCGGTCGACTCGACCAATCTCGAATTGGCTCGTCGACTTGAGGCTGGAACTCTCCCGAACTTCTCACTTGTTGTTGCCAGGTCGCAAACTGCTGGCATGGGCCGGCTAGGTAGGTCCTGGGTCTCTGAGCCTGGCAGCAGTATCTCGGCCTCGCTCTATTTGAAATCCGCCCACACTGCGCAGCTGAGCTGGGCGACCCTCATTGCGGCAACTGCGATTCGATCTGCTATCGCAGAATTGGTTAGCGGTCCAGTCTTGGTTAAATGGCCAAACGATGTCTTGGTGAACGACAAGAAAATTAGCGGAATCCTGGCCCAAATCCAGCCTGATGGTTCTCTGATTCTCGGCTTTGGCATCAACCTAAAAGCCCAACTTGGAGCACCGGAAACGGCAACCGCCTTGGATTTATTGGGAGTTGAAGCTGACTTTGACACCGTGCTTCACCTAGTGGTCAGAAATTTCAGAATTCGCTGGGCGATTTTCGAAGCAGAACCCCAAACCGCCATCAGCAAGGCCAGGGGTGAATTGGTGCAGCATTCGGCAACTCTGGGCAAGTCCGTTAGAGCTGAACTGCCAGGTGGTGGCGAGGTATTGGGAGTGGCGAAAGACATCGATGCCGAAGGCAGATTGGTGATCGCTACCCCCGAACCTGTCGTGGTGTCAGCCGCCGATGTCTGGCATCTGCGAAACTAGAGATCTGAAAGAGGTGGGCATGCCAGTTGTTGGAGTAATCGGAGCTGGTCAACTTGCCCGCATGATGCAACCAGCCGCAATCGCGTTGGGTATTGGACTCAAGGTGTTTGGTGAGGCCGACAGCTCCTCAGCGCATCAGGCCGTAACCAAAATCGGCGACTACAACGACTTTGATCAGCTTTTGGATTTTGCCAAGACGGTGGATGTCATCACCTTCGATCACGAACATGTTCCAACTGCGGTGCTAGAGCGCTTGGAGTCACAAGGCTTCGCTGTTAGACCAGGGCCGAACGCCCTAAAGCATGCTCAAAACAAGTTGACAATGCGCAAAAAGTTGGCGGAGCTTGGACTACCTCAGCCAATTTGGCGGGCAGCAAAAACTGAAGCGGAGATTTCTGCTTTCCTTGCAGAGCACGGACCAAAAATCATCGTCAAAACTCCTATCGGCGGCTATGACGGCAAGGGAGTGCGGGTAGTTTCTCAGCTCAGCGATGTGAGCGATTGGCTGGCTAACATCGAGGATTTTGGCGGCGAATTACTGCTTGAGCAGAAAGTTGATTTTGTTGGTGAATTGGCTCAGCTCTCGGCTAGAAACCCAAGCGGCGAATTTAAAGCCTGGCCCTTAGTTTCAACTTTCCAAGAGCGGGGGGTTTGCTCCGAGGTTGTTGCTCCAACTTCAGGCCCTGCTGCGCCTGCCCAGGCTAAAGACATCGCCGAGAGTATCGCCAAGGGGCTCGGCGTGGTCGGAGTCATGGCCGTTGAGCTATTCCAGACTGGAAATGGTGAAATCCTGGTCAATGAGCTTGCGATGCGCCCGCACAACTCGGGTCACTTTTCAATCGACGCTTCCGTTACCTCGCAGTTCGAACAGCACCTCAGGGCCGTGTTGGATCTGCCGCTGGGCGAGACTTCTTTGACTTCGAAATTTGCGGTGATGATAAATCTGCTTGGCGTGGATTCCGAGAACTCATTCTTGGAGCATTACCCCAAGGCCATGAACGCTTTCCCGCAGGTAAAGTTCCACCTTTATGAGAAAGCCCCGAGAGCAGGCCGAAAGATGGGCCACCTGACGCTGCAAGGTGATGACCTAGACGAACTTTTGTCTGCAGGTCGAGCCTGCAGAGAATTGCTCTACAACCGCTAAATTGACCTTGGGAGGTTGCAATGAAACATGTCGCAATAGTCATGGGCTCGGACTCTGACTGGAGAGTGCTGCAGGACGCCGCAACCACCCTCAAGGAGTTTGGCATCGAACATGAGGTCGAGGTGCTCAGTGCTCACCGCACCCCGGAGCGCATGATCGATTGGGGTAAGGCTGCCGCGGATCGCGGCATCAAAGTGGTGATTGCTGGAGCAGGTGGTGCTGCTCACTTGCCAGGCATGCTGGCATCAGTAACCTCGTTGCCGGTTATTGGTGTGCCAGTCGCGCTGGGCAAGCTTGATGGCATGGATTCGCTGCTATCGATTGTTCAAATGCCAGCCGGTGTTCCAGTTGCTACCGTGTCGATTGACGGCGCCAAGAATGCGGCCCTGCTTGCGGTCAGAATTCTCGGTGCAAATGACCAGTCACTAAGAGCACAATTGGACGCTCACCGGCAAGAGCTTGCATCCACTGTCGAGGCCAAAAACAACAACTTAAAGAACAGTCTCTAGCCCCAGCAATTTGGGCAAAACCGCTTGTTGCTCAGGATTTTCTAAGCCAAGCAACTTAGGGTTGGACTCGAGTTGGAGGTGAGGCATGCGGATTTTGTTGAAGTCATTGGCGGTTTCTGCGCTGCTTCTCACTCTCACAGGTTGCAGTGTCTTCTATCCAAATTGGGGAGCAACTAGCCTGCCCGAGCCGGTTACCGAATCCGAGTCAGTAGCTGCCGAGGAGACCCCCGCAGCCGAGGCGACCACCGAAGAAGCCACCCCAGAGGAAACTCAAACTCCTGAGGAAACCAAAGAACCTATCGTTCGCACGGAAGTCGCCGTAGAGATCATCATGGCCGTTCCTGAGCCTTCGATCGGCGTCTTGACAGTCGTGGCACAAATTCCAGGCATGACCGAATCCGGTGGCAAGTGCATTTTCAAGTATTTAGGCAACGGC
>CAZZHB010000001.1:28330-47288 GCA_964653615.1 uncultured Aquiluna sp. | reverse complement strand
AGCACCTTTACGACCCAGCCAACCACCACATCATCTCGAACGCATCTTGCACCACCAACTGCCTTGCTCCTTTGGCAAAGGTGTTCAACGACAAGTGGGGCATCAAGAACGGTCTAATGACAACTGTTCACGCCTACACCGCAGACCAGAACCTACAGGACGGTCCTCACTCTGACCTTCGCCGTGCTCGTGCGGCAGCTGTGAACATTGTGCCTTCCACCACCGGTGCCGCAAAGGCAATCGGACTTGTGCTACCAGAACTAAAGGGCAAGCTTGACGGCTTCGCGCTTCGCGTTCCAGTCCCAACCGGTTCGATCACTGACCTAACCATCGTGTCGGAGAAGCCAGTGACCGTTGAGGAAATCAAGGCTGCCTACAAGGCGGCTGCCGAGGGTCCTATGAAGGGCATCCTGCTTTACACCGAGGACCCAATTGTTTCTTCTGACATCGTTACCGACCCACACTCCTCGATTTTCGATGCAGGTCTGGTTCGCGTAATCGACAACACCGTCAAGCTATCCAGCTGGTACGACAACGAGTGGGGTTACTCAAACCGCCTGGTAGAGCTAACCGAGCTGGTTGCTTCGAAGCTCTAATGCTGCGCAGTCTGGATAACGCCGGAGATCTAGCCGGCAAGCGTGTAATTCTGCGCTGTGATCTAAACGTCCCGCTAAAGGACGGCGTTATCACAGACGATGGCCGTATTCGTGCCTCTATTCCGACCATCAAGCGATTGGTGGCGGCTGGGGCTCGAGTTGCGGTTTGCTCCCACCTGGGACGCCCTGAGGGCGCTTTTGAGGCTAAATACTCGCTGGCACCTGTCGCGGTTCGCCTGGAGGAGCTTCTTGGTCAGCCAGTGGCATTTGCGGCCGATACTGTGGGTCCACAGGCAACTGCTGCGGTGAAGATGCTCGAGGATGGCGGAGTTTGCCTTCTGGAGAACCTTCGCTTCAACCCTGGCGAGGCGTCCAAGGACGCCGCAGAGCGCTCTGGATTTGCCGCCGAGCTCGCGGCATTGGGTGAGGTCTTAGTCTCAGATGGTTTTGGTGTTGTGCACCGCAAGCAGGCGAGTGTTTACGAACTCGCTCAGCTAGTGCCGTCATACGCTGGCGATCTGATCGCAACTGAACTTCAGGTTCTCAAGCAGCTAACCGAATCTCCGAAGCGTCCATACACGGTAGTACTTGGCGGTTCAAAGGTCTCAGACAAGCTGGGTGTGCTTGGTCACTTGCTTCCAAAGGTTGACCGCTTGGTGATTGGTGGGGGAATGGTGTTTACCGTTTTAGCTGCCCTCGGTCACAAGGTTGGCAAGAGCCTTCTAGAAGCCGATCAAATTGACACTGTCCGAACCTTTTTGAAGCAGGCCGAAGAATTGGGCGTCGAGGTGGTGCTACCGACCGATATCGTGGTGGCATCAAAATTTGCTCCTGACGCACAGTTTGAAACTGTTGCCGCTGACTCAATCGAAGATTCCTCACTGGGAGCCGACGTAATGGGTCTAGACATCGGTCCAGCCTCTGGCGATGCATTTGCCAAGGCCGTCAGAGAGTCTGCGACTGTGTTCTGGAATGGCCCAATGGGAGTCTTTGAGTTTGCAAACTTTGCCGCTGGCACCCGAGCTGTTGCCGAAGCCCTAACTCAGGTGCAGGGTCTCGCAGTGGTTGGAGGCGGCGATTCCGCAGCAGCCGTTCGAGCACTTGGATTCGAAGAGTCCGCCTTTGGTCACATCTCGACCGGTGGCGGTGCATCACTTGAGTATCTAGAGGGCAAGTCTCTACCTGGACTGGAGGTCTTAAATGACTAAGCGCACTCCGCTTATCGCTGGCAACTGGAAAATGAACCTGGATCACATGCAGGCGATTGCCCTGATTCAGAAGCTTTGCTGGACCCTAAACGATGCCGATCACGACTACAAGGCCGTTGAGGTTGCGGTATTTCCACCCTTTACCGACCTGAGAAGCGCTCAGACCTTGATCGACGCTGAGAAGTTTGAGATTTCTCTTGGTGCGCAGGATATTTCCAAACACGACTCCGGGGCTTTCACTGGCGAGGTTTCAGGTGCATTCCTGTCCAAGCTGAACTGCAAGTTCGTACTTATTGGACACAGTGAGCGTCGACAGTATCACTCAGAAAACGACGAAGTGGTGCAGGCCAAGGTCGCCGCTGCCTGGAAGCACGGGCTTGTGCCAATCATTTGCGTTGGTGAAACCCTCGAAGAGCTCGAGACTCAGGGGCAGAGTGCGGTTCCGGTGGCTCAAACCATCGCCGCGCTGTCAGGGCATGAAACCCTTGGTGAGTTCGTTATCGCCTACGAGCCAGTCTGGGCGATTGGAACCGGCAAAGTTGCAACGCCACAAGAAGCCGAGGACGTCTCTAAGGCGATCCGCAAGGCAATCACTGAGAACTTTGGTGCCGAGAGCGGTCAGAGCAGAATCCTTTACGGAGGTTCCGTGAAAGCAAATAACGTCGCGGGCTTTTTGGCTTCGGGTGAAGTTGACGGTGTACTCGTTGGCGGTGCCAGCCTGGACGCTGAGGAATTTGCTGGCATTTCGCGCTTTCAGAAGCACATAGTTCTATAATTTGACGAGCGTTTTACACGCAAAACCTAAGGAATCCTCATGGCTGTATTACAAACCGCGCTATTGGTGCTGCTGGCAATTACCAGCGTGTTGCTGATTTTGCTTATCTTGCTCCACAAGGGTCGCGGCGGCGGTGTGGCAGACATGTTTGGTGGCGGAATGTCTTCAACGATGAACTCATCGGGTGTCGCAGAGCGTAACCTAAACCGCATCACAATCGTGCTGGGCTTGATCTGGGTTGTTGTAATCATCATCCTTGGCCTGTTCACCAGATTTGAGTGGGTATAAATTGACCAATTCAGCATCCATTAGAGGTGCTCGCGTTGGTGCTGGCCCAATGGGTGAGCAAGATCGCGGCCACCACGTAGAGCGCATCAGTCGAGACTTTTTCTGCTCAAACAATCACCAGTCGACTCAGCACTTTGCTGCAACAGTAAATGTTGACGACATTCCGTCGGAGATTGACTGCCCGCACTGTGGATTGCCTGCTGGTCTAGACAAGGCAAACCCACCACTGGTGGCAAAAATCGAGCCATACAAGACTCATCTGGCATACGTCAAAGAGCGTCGCACCGATGAAGAGGCTGCTGAAATTCTGGATGAAGCACTACAAGCGATTCGTGAGCGTCGCGAGCGCGCTGCCGCAGCTGCTAAAGCTCGCGGCTAATTTCCTGGTCAACATACCAGCGGGTAAGTTCTAACCCTCTAACTCTTGCTGCCGGCAAATCGCAATTTGAATCCTGAATGGCGCACTTTGCCACTTCGGCCTTTGCACTTCCTGAAGCCAAAAAGAGGACCGCGCGACTGCGATTTAGAGCCTGGTAGCTGAAAGACAACCTAGCTGCTGGTGGCTTTGGGGAATTAGGTTCCGCCACAATCCAGCTAACCTCATGCCGGTGGCCTGGAAACAACGATGCAACGTGTCCATCTGGCCCCATTCCCAAAATCACCACGTCGAAAACTGGGGCCGCATCGTCAATTTCGCCCAGCATTGACTCCATGCGCTCATCAAAAGTTGCGGCTGCGTCAGCAAGCGGGCTGGTTGAGTCGGGAAAACGATAGAGGTTTGTTTGTGAGAGGTCTGGCCAAGCAGACAACCCCTGGTGTTCATTGCGGTCCTCGTGATCTAAGGCTACAAATCTCTCGTCGCCAAAAAAAACTTCTAGCTTGGCTAGCTCTAAGCCCTGATTGGCTAAATCCTTGAGAATCTTGATGCCCAAGGTGCCGCCGGTTAGAACCAATCTTGCCTTTCCGCGCTCGAGGATGGCGCGCGATAGCAAATCAGATATGTCATCTGCAGCCTGAGCCGTGATGGCTTCGTCAGACTCGAAGGCGCGAACCTCAATCATCGAGCGAAGCCCTTGGTCAGCACCTCACCAAAGACCTCGTCTTCACCCAAGAATCTCATGTCTTCCACCAGGCAGTCTTGGTTTGATCGACGGGGGAGTAGCACTGAGGAGTGGGGAGCTCCGGTCTGGTCAATCTCGGCGACTTCGCCGTGGCGAATAATCGTTAGGGCCCCATCCTCGAAGTGAATCTTGACACCGGCAATGCCCTGGACATTTTGGCCATCTAGCTTGTGCTCAATGGTGACATTCACTGCCAGACGAAGCTGAAGCCACTTGGCCAAAAGCTCAGCGCTGGGGGAAAGGTCTGAGCCGATAACCTCGACGGCAATTACCTTGCGACCAAGGTGCTGGTCGAAAAGCGCTGCCAGCTGCGCTCGCCACAATGTGATGCGAGTCCAAGCCATGTCGCCATCGCCTGGTCGATAGTGTTTGGCAAAGTCATTCAAAAACGCAGGAGCATCGGGTTGCTCCGCAGAGTCAACGATGCGCCTGGTGGCTATCTTGCCAATGGCGCTTGCAGCCGGGTTTGCGGAGCAGGCTGATGGCCACCAGGCCACAACTGGAGCATCTGGCAACAGCAGCCCCATAACCAAAGATTCAGGATTGCTTGCGGCTGCTCCGTGCGCTTTGAGAATTACAACCTCGGAAGCTCCTGCATCGCCTCCGACTCGGATCTGGGCGTCAAGGAAGGAAGCCGCAGCTTGAGGTTGGTCGTCATCGGCGAGCACAATGATTCGAGAAGGGTGCAGGCGACTGGCGCTATTTGCTGCCTTGACCGCCTCTTCGATGTGGGCAAAGTCAGTCTCAATCAAAAGTGTCAGCACTCGACCTAGGGCGACGACACCGCCCGATTCTCGAAGCTCTTGAAGTTTTTTTCCAATCAGGCTTGAGGTGGTGTTTGGCATGTCGACGATCATGGGCGCCTCCAGCTTCTGCCATCGCGCTCAAGCATCTGATCTGCCGAGACTGGGCCCCAGCTGCCCGGAGCGTACTGCTGAGGCTGTCCTGATGCCTCCCAGTGGGAAACAATGGGATCTAGGATCTCCCAACTCAACTCCACCTCACGCTGACGCGGGAACAGCGGTGGTTCGCCCAGTAAGACGTCCAGAATCAAGCGCTCATAAGCCTCGGGGGAGTCTTCGGTAAAAGCGTGACCATAGCCAAAGTCCATCGTCACATCGCGCACCTGCATCGCAGGGCCTGGAACCTTAGAGCCAAATCGCATGGTGACACCCTCATCCGGCTGAACCCTGATTACCAGAGCATTTTCACCAAGGAGCGAGGTTTGATTTTGGGCAAACAACTGCTGTGCTGCACGCTTGAAAACAACGGCAATCTCGGTCACTCGACGGCCCAAACGCTTACCGGCACGAAGATAGAACGGCGCACCCTGCCAACGAGGGTTATTGATATCAAGTCTCATGGCCGCGTAGGTCTCGGTTACCGAGCCGGGGTTAATTCCCTCTTCGCCCAGAAAGCCAAGGACCTCAGTGCCGCCCTGCCAACCAGCCGCATACTGACCCCTGGCGGTGTGTAGATCGAGATTGGTGGGAACCTCAACTTCGGCAAGTACCTGTTCTTTGGCTGCTCTGAGGTCGGCGGCATCAAACGATGCTGGCTGCTCCATTGCGGTAAGTGCCAACAGTTGGAGCAGGTGATTCTGAATTACGTCTCGGGCGGCACCGATACCGTCGTAATAACCAGCTCGACCCCCGATACCGATATCTTCGGCCATGGTGATTTGAACGTGGTCGATGTACTTTGCGTTCCAAAGCGGTTCAAACATTTGGTTGGCAAACCGTAAGGCAAGAATGTTTTGAACCGTTTCTTTACCGAGGTAGTGATCAATTCGGAACACAGAATCTTCTGGGAAAACTCGCTCGACAACCCGGTTCAACTCTTTTGCGCTCTCCAGGTTTGATCCGAATGGCTTTTCAATTACTACTCTGCGGAATTGACCTGCAGCTGCCTGGGTTAGACCCGCCTGCTCAAGCTGATTTACAACCAGAGGAAAGTCCCTGGGTGGGATCGATAGGTAGAACGCGTGATTTCCAGCTGTGCCGCGTTCGCGGTCCAACTCATCCACAGTCTCTCGCAGCTTTTTGAAGGCTTCAGGGTCATCGTGCCGTCCTGCAACAAACCGAATGCCCTTACTTAGCTGCTGCCAGACATCCTCGGACCAGGTGGTTCTAGCGTGGGCCTTAACTGCGTCATGAACGATCTTTTCAAAGTCCTCTTCGCTCCAGTCGCGTCTGGCAAAACCCACTAGTGAGAATGCCGGTGGCAATAGTCCGCGATTCGCGAGATCGTAAATTGCTGGAAGTAGCTTCTTGCGCGAAAGGTCGCCGGTAACACCAAACATGATCAGGCCGCTAGGGCCTGCAATCTTGTGCATTCGGCGATCGAAGGGATCGCGAAGTGGATTTGTGATCACGAAGAAATAACCTGCTTTAGCTTTTCAAGGTCAGCCAGCGGATTTCCAAGGCGCAGAGTTAGCACCGGCAGTCCGTTGTCCTTGAGAACGTTGGCGTCACCGGCGGCTTGGGCCTGAATTAGGCCGCCAAAACTAAATGGCCGCCCCTCGATGGCCAAGTCGGATGCAAAGTCGGTGGTTAGCTGCAGGAATACACCCTGCTTAGGGCCGCCCTTGTGATACTGGCCTGTGGAGTGCAGAAAGCGAGGTCCCCAACCGAATGTGACTGGGCGACCAGTGCGCTTTGCCAGCAGGTCTCTTAGTGCCTCTAGCTGCGGGTAGGCGATTCGATTCAAATAAGCGTGAATCGAAATGTAGCTGGAATCACCCACCAAGCTAATCAACTGTTCAACAGCCGAATCAAGCGTGGCGCCTTGAAGTTCAAAGCCATAGCTCTTGACCGCGATGTCCTGTGAAACAAAGTCGACCTCAGACGCAGCAGCAGGGGAGTCCAGCAGTGCTCTGGCAGCGACCTTTGCACTCTCCACGTTTGGCTGGTCGAAAGGATTGATTCCCTGCAGGTAACCCGCAACCACAGTGGCGTACTCCCAGAGCAAGAACAACTCACCCAAGGTGCCATCGAACGCCGCATCGGTGCCAGGTACAAGGTTTGAAGCAAAACGAACCAAAAGAGTGTCCGAAGGGAGAGAGGTAATCTCAGGGGCATCACTGGAAACAACCACTGGAAGAATTCCCTTGTCTTCCTTTCCGGTGGATTCCGCAACCAATTGCTCCACCCAGTCACCAAAGCCCAGAAGTCCGTCGGACTCAATCAGGAACTTATCTTTGTAACCAGCACCGTTTTCCGAGCGGGCCAACAAAGCACCAAGTAAGAGCGCAGGGTTCTCAAGTGCATCTGCTTGCAACAGTTCGCCAGCCGCAACGGCCGAGGTTAGCAGCGCAGCGATGTCAACACCCGCTAGGCCGGTAGGAACCAGGCCGAATGCTGTTAGAGCGCTGTAACGACCGCCGACATTGGGATCGGCGTTGAAGACACGGTACCCAGCCTCGCGACTTGCTTTATCAAGTGGAGATCCTGGGTCAGTTACGATCACGATTCGCTCGGTTGGATTGATTCCGACCGCTCGAAACGCGGTTTCAAAGGCTCGCTTCTGGGAGTCGGTTTCCACCGTTGACCCAGATTTTGAGGAAACCACAACCGCGGTCTTTTCAAGCTGGATCAGCGCCGCGGCCACCTGATCAGGAGCCGTGGAATCAAGAACAACGAGATCGACATTGGCGTTCTTGGTGATCACCTCGGGTGCAAGCGAAGACCCGCCCATTCCGCAGAGCACAAATCGCGTTACCCCCTGGGATGCAAACTCATCTCGCAGGGCAAAGATGCTTGGTAGAAGCTCTTGAGAATCGTGAGCACTGGTAATCCAGCCCAATCGAATCGAAGCCTCAGGTTGGGCAGCGGCACCCCAGATTGAATCATCCTTAGCCTGAAGTCTCGAGGCAATGCGGTCTTCGACCAACCCCTGGACTATCGGCTGAAGAGACTGCTGATTGGTGCTTGACAGTACTAGCTTCACTTGGCTGCCTCCAGAGCGTTTGCCACTGAATCGACCAATTCGTTCCAAGACACGATGAACTTGTCAACGCCCTCTTCTTCTAGAAGGTTCGTCACATCAACAATGTCAACTCCGGCAGCTGCAAGTTCAGCCATAAAGGCCTTGGCGGCAGGAATGTTAGGCGTGATGGAGTCTTGCGGAACCACGCCGTGATCAGCAGTAGCCATCATGGTCTTCTCAGGCATGGTGTTGACCAGGTTCTTGGCAATCAGCTCGGTGACGTAAAGCGTGTCCGCAAGCGCTGGGTCCTTGACACCGGTTGAAGCCATCAGTGGTCGCTGGTAGCGAGCACCGGAAGCCTCAAGGCTCTTCCATTCCTCGCTGGCTATGCGCTCTAGGAAAGCGGCGTATGCCAAGCGAGCGTTTGCCAATGCGGCCTTACTCTTTAGCTCTGGCTTTCCCAGTGCGGTAAGACGCTTGTCTACCTCGGTGTCGACTCTAGAAACGAAGAAGGATGCCACTGAGTGAATCTTGCTGAGGTCCTTGCCATTCGCCTTGGCCTGACGCAAGCCTTCGAAGTAGGAATCCATTACCTCGTGGTAGCGCTCGACCGAGAAAATCAAGGTCACGTTGACACTGATGCCAGCTGCGGTAACGGCAGTAATCGCCGGAAGTCCGGCCTTGGTTGCTGGAATCTTGATCATCACATTTTCGCGGTCAACCAGCTTGTAAAGCTCAAGTGCCTGAGCGATGGTGCCCTCGGTATCGAAAGCCAGACCTGGTTCAACCTCGATTGAGACGCGACCATCTACACCACCCGAGCTGTCGTAAATGCCTCGGAAAAGATCGCAGGCGTTTGCTACGTCAGTCGAAGTGATGTTCACGATGGCCTTTGAAGCGCTGTGACCTGCCGCTGCCTCCTGAGCTAGTGCCTTCGAATAGAACGGGTCTTTCAATGCTGCGGCAAAAATGCTCGGATTGGTAGTGACGCCTCTAACGCTGAAATTCTCAATCAGGTGCTTGAGATTCCCTGATTCGATGCGCTCACGAGAAAGATCGTCGAGCCAAATCGATACGCCGTTTGCGGTTGCGATTGCTAGGGGATTAGTCATGACCGCTCCTATCGAGCTTTCTTAGCGGCAGCAACGACTGCCTCGGTGGTGATTCCAAATTCGCGGTAAAGCGTCGCGTAATCCGCTGACGCTCCATAGTGGTCGATGCCGATGCTTGCACCGTTATCGCCAACGTACTTTCTCCAACCCATGGTCAAGCCGGCCTCAATTGAAACCTTGGCTTTCACGCTCGAAGGCAAAACGCTCTCGCGATATTCCTCTGACTGCTCCTCGAACCACTCCAGACATGGGGCAGATACCACTCGGGTTGCAATTCCCTGAGCCTCAAGTTCGGCCTTAGCCTCGACAGCGAATTGCACTTCGCTGCCGGTGGCAATCAAGATCACCTCTGGCTTGCCATTTGAGGCGTCCTGAAGCACGTAGGCACCCTTGGCAACATTGCTGGCTCCGGCTTCAGCTCCACGTTCCAAAACCGGAAGGTTTTGGCGGGTCAGAATGATTCCAGCCGGCGCATTTTTGCGCTTTAGAATCTCCAGCCAGGCAAATGAGGTTTCGTTTGCGTCTGCTGGACGAACCACTGCCAAGTTCGGAATCGCCCTCAGGGCAGTAAGGTGCTCGATTGGCTGGTGGGTAGGGCCGTCCTCACCCAAAGCCACCGAATCGTGAGTCCAAACGTAAGTAGCTGGCACTCCCATCAGGGCTGCCAAGCGCACCGCTGGGCGCATGTAATCGGAGAAGACCAAGAAGGTTCCACCAAAAACTCGAGTGTGGCCAGAGAGTGAAATACCGTTCAGGATTGCACCCATAGCGTGTTCGCGAACTCCAAAGTGCAAGATTCTTCCAGCCTTGGTTGGCGTCCAGTGGGCGACCTGCCATTTGCTCGGCACGAAAGAACCGCCACCTTCAATAGTGGTGTTGTTGGACTCAGCTAGATCGGCAGAACCACCCCAAAGTTCGGGCATGACCTTTGCGATTGCGTTGATTACCTTGCCGCTGGCGGCTCGAGTAGCAATCTCAGTTCCGGCTTCAAAAACGGGCAAAGCCGCCTCTAAATCATCAGGCAGCTCGCCTGAAACTAGTCGCTGAAGCAAAGCTGCGTTTTCTGGGTGCTTTGCCTTCCAGCCCGCAAACTTCTGCTCCCAGTCGCTTCTGGCTGCAGCCGAGCGTGTGACCAGTGCGCGGGTGTGGGAAAGAACTTGCTCTGAAACCTCAAATGAATTCGCTGGGTCGAAGCCAAGAGCCTGCTTTAGGCCAGCAAGCTCTTCCGCTCCAAGCTTTGAGCCGTGAATCTTTCCGGTGTTCTGCTTGCTCGGTGAAGGCCAGCCGATGATGGTTCGCAAGGTAATCAAGGTTGGCTGATCGATGTTTGCCTTAGCCTGTTGAATTGCTTCGTACAAGGCGGCAACATCTTCGTGGTAGTTGCCATTCTTTCGCCAGTCAACCTCAAGAGTTTGCCAGCCATAGGCACGGTAGCGAGCTGCAACATCTTCAGTGAAGGAGATGTCAGTGTCATCTTCAATCGAAATCTGGTTGGCATCGTAAATCACAATCAGGTTGCCCAGGCCAAGGTGGCCAGCAATCGAGGCCGACTCGGCAGACACGCCTTCTTGAACATCGCCATCACCGGCGATGACGTAAACGTGGTGGTCAAAAACCGATTCGCCTGGCTTGGCCTCTGGATCTAGTAGTTCGCGCTCGAATCTGGTGGACATGGCAAAGCCTGTCGCGCTAGCAAGCCCCTGACCCAAAGGTCCGGTTGTGATTTCAACGCCCGCGGTGTGGCCGAATTCTGGGTGACCAGGGGTCTTTGAGCCCCAAGTCCTGAGCGACTTGATGTCATCTAGTTCAAGACCAAAACCACCCAGGAACAACTGGTTGTAGATCGTCAGCGAGGAGTGCCCCGCCGAGAGAATAAAACGATCGCGACCGATCCAGCGATCATCTTTCGGATCGTGACGCATAACTTTTTGAAATAGCAGGTAGGCAGCCGGAGCCAGAGAAATTGCGGTGCCCGGGTGGCCGTTGCCAACCTTCTCGACTGCGTCCGCAGCCAATACTTTGGCGGTTTTTACCGCCAAGTCATCAATCTCGTTCCATTCGAACATGTGGTGAGCCCAATTCTTCAGATTTTTATAGGGGATTGACGTGGCGGCGGTGCCTACGCGAATGCCTTTACTCTACAACGAATTGGGGTTTTGACCCGCCCCGATTAGACTATTTCGAGAAATGACCCCCGCAGCCAAATCTCCCGCAAAATCGCGCCTTTTTGCCAAGCTAAAGGCATACTTCGCGCTCACTAAGCCGAGGGTTATTGAGCTGCTTTTGATTGCCACTGTTCCGACCATGATTCTGGCTGAGCGCGGCATGCCATCGATTTGGCTAATTCTTGCCACATTGTTCGGCGGTGCGCTTTCCGCAGGTAGCGCCAATGCTTTCAATTGCTATATCGATGCCGACATTGACAAGGTCATGGGCAGGACCCAGAACCGACCGCTGGTCACCGGTGAGCTGACCCAAAAAGAGGCGTTGATCTTCGCCTGGAGCATTGGAATCCTGAGCGTTCTTTGGTTTGGATTCTTGATCAACTGGCTCAGCGCTCTGCTGTCGCTTGCAGCGATTTTGTTCTATGTCTTTATCTACACTCTTGGTCTCAAGCGCCGCACTCCGCAAAACATCGTCTGGGGTGGTGCAGCCGGAGCCATGCCGGCGCTGATTGGTTGGGCTGCGGTTACCAACCAGGTTGAGCCGGCTGCGTTCGTCTTGTTTCTGATTGTCTTTCTATGGACTCCGCCACACTATTGGCCGCTCTCCATGAAGTACCTCGAGGACTACAGAGACGCCGGTGTGCCAATGTTGCCAGTGGTTGCCAAGAATGAAGTGGTTGGTCGACAGATCATCCTGTACGCCTGGGCTTACTTTGCCTCCAGCTTGCTGCTAATTCCAGTCGCCCCGATGGGTTGGATTTACACGGTGGTAGCGATTGCCAGCGGATTGTGGTTCAGCTACGAGTCGCACAAGCTTTACAACGAGGCAAAGCGCGACATTCCAAAGAATCCAATGAAGCTTTTCCACATGTCGATAACCCACCTAACGCTGTTGTTCTTGGCGGTGGCCATCGATCCGCTGATCTACATCAGCCTTTAATCTCCTCTAGGCGCGCTAGCGATTCGTCACGCTCTACGCTGTGGTCCACAATCGGTGCCGGATAGCCATGCTGCAAACCGTCAATCAGCCTCCATGGCTCGTGAACTTCTGGGCCTGGAATGTGCCTGAGTTCTGGAATGTACTTTCTTACGTAATCCCCGTTTGGGTCGAACTTGTAACCCTGGAGGGTTGGATTAAACACTCGGTAGTAAGGGGAGGCATCGGTCCCACAGCCTGCGGTCCACTGCCAACCGTGCGAGTTTGACGCCGGGTCAAAGTCTGTCAGCCATTTTTCAAACCAGCGAGCGCCGATCTGCCATTCGATGTGCAGGTCCTTCACTAAAAAGCTAGCCACAATCATGCGGGCTCGATTATGCATCCACCCGGTGGTTAGCAGCTGGCGCATTGCGGCATCCACGATCGGGTAACCGGTATTGCCACTCTTCCAGGCCTCCAGCTTGGCATTTGACTCGGGGGAGTCATAACGCATCTTCTCAAACCTTGGCTCGTAGTAGCCGTCATAGGTGTGGGGGTTGTGAAATAGCACGTCGGCATAAAACTCGCGCCACGCAAGTTCTTTGCGGAACACCTCTTCGCCAGGGGAGTCTCCCAGTTCGGCGAGTAGTGTCCTGGGGTGAATTTCCCCGTGTGCCAGCGCATGACTCAAATGTGAGGTTCCGGACAAATCGGTGCGATTGCGGTCTTCGCTGTAGTTCGCCAAAGCCCGCTTCTGAAAACGGCGCCAAGTCTGAAGCGCATAAGCTTCGGAAGCCTTTACCTCAATAGGACAATCTACGGAGAGGCCAGGGAGTGCTCCGCTACCTGGAAGCCAGTCAACTGAATCGAGATTTACTTGAATTGGTGGCTGCCCAATAAATGCAAGCCAGCGCTTATAGAACGGGGTGTAAACCCGAACTGGGCTCTGATCGTCCTTGCGGACAGTTCCAGGTTCGACGGCATAGTTTGAACCAACCAGCTGCAGCGAGATGCCGGCGGCGTAAAGGGTCTCCGCGACCTTGGCCTGCTCTAGCATGCCCTTGGTGTCAAAGCTCCTGGTTGCAAAAACCACCTCAGCCCCCCATTCCTGACAAAGGGCTAACAACTGACTCGGCAAGTCACCCGCTAAAACATTGATTCCAGCTGGGAGCGTGCTACCAAGGCTCTGCACGGAGGTAATCAGAGAGTTTCGCCTGATAGGAGAGAGGCTCTCAAAATCTTCGGTAAACGCATAACAAGCCGCAACTGACTGCCCGCTACTTTTCGCTTGAGCGAGGGCCGCACTAAGTGCTTCGTTATCTTGAACCCTGAGGTCGCGTCGAAACCAGAAAAGAATTGTCATCTATTTATTTTGCGGGCCGAGAGCAGCTGGAACGTTACCAGTGCGCTCAAGCTTGCAGCTCCAAACATGTGAATACCAACTAGTAAAGCTGGAACACCTGTGCGAGCCTGCACTATTCCCACCGCCGCCTGGCAGATCGTGAAGATCAGCGTTAGGAAGAGAATCCTGGTCGGCAGATCCGCCCAAAGCTTTCGACTTACCAGCCACTGAGAACCAAACTGCACGGCAATTAGGGCAAGCATCAGATATCCCGGGTAGGAGTGGTAGTGCTGCCAAATTTCAAGATCTAGTCCATTGCGAGGGGTGTCAATATCTCCGGCGTGTGGACCGGCTCCGGTAACCACGACTCCAATCAAGATGGTGATCAAGCTCACAATCACCGATGGCCAAGCAAGGATGCGGTTTAGCGGGGCGATTTCCGTCACTGGCTTAGGAAGCGCCCGCCAGACCAACATCGATGCAATCCCGATCAGTCCAACAGAGATAACAAAGTGCAGTCCCACAATCCAGGAGTTCAGCCCGGTAAGGACTGTGATGCCACCGACCACGGCCTGCAGAATGATGCCCAAGCCCAACAGGAAAGCTGGTGCGACCAGGCCGCCCAGTTCTACCGCCCTAGCGGTTGTGATGATGCGGAGCGCCAAATAGAGCATGATTGCCCCGCTGAAGGCCATCAGAGCTACCGTCCAGGCATTCAAACCAGTGATTGCCTGCAGCAAGATTCCTCCGGCAAGTCCGATCGTGGCACCGAAGAAACCGAAGGTAGGAAGAATCAAGCGATCTTTGGCCGGGTGCATTCTCATCACCGTGATGTAGGTGAGCAAAGCGATCACCAGCAAAACAAATGTGAGAACTCGATTACCGAATTCAATTACCCCGTGAAAGCCCATTTCTGGAGTGGTTGTAATCGAGTCCTCGGTGCATTTTGGCCAGGTCGGACACCCTAGGCCCGATGCCGTCAACCGAACCGCACCGCCGGTAACGACGATTAGCACCTGCGTAACCAGTGATAGCCACACATAGAGACGGACCCGCTTCGAGTTCACCAGGATGTCGAACCATAGGTTTTTAAGTAGCTGCAATCTCACTCCGAGTTAGGTTTACCTAAGTGCTTTATTGACCTTGAAATGCTAGTCTCCTAAAGCGCTAAAGCAATTCTCCCACCAAGTTTCAATGCGGGAATACCAATTGCCAAGGTGGGTTGAACTTGTTGAAACCAGGAGGAACATGTCCGAGAAAATCATTGACCGGCCAGAGCTAGACGAGCTGGGAAACTACGAATTTGGCTGGTCTGACAGCGATGCTGCCGGCGCTTCTGCACGACGCGGTATCAGTGAGGAAGTAGTCAAGGACATCTCGGGCAAGAAGAGCGAGCCGGATTGGATGCTGGAACGCCGCCTGAAGGGCTATCAGTACTTCCTGCAGAAGCCAATGCCGACCTGGGGTTCTGACCTCAGCGGAATCGACTTTGACAACATCAAGTATTTTGTGCGCTCGACCGAGCGTCAGGCTGAGAGCTGGGAAGATCTTCCAGAGGACATCCGCGAAACCTATGAGCGTCTTGGCATTCCAGAAGCAGAGCGTCAGCGACTCGTCGCCGGTGTGGCAGCCCAGTATGAGTCCGAGGTGGTTTACCACCAGATTCGCGAGGACCTAGAGCAGCAGGGTGTCATTTTCCTAGACACTGACACTGCTCTGAAAGAGCACCCTGAGATCTTCCAGGAGTACTTCGGCACCGTAATCCCAACCGGAGACAACAAGTTTGCGGCGCTAAACACCGCGGTTTGGTCGGGCGGTTCATTCGTTTACGTACCCAAGGGCGTCAAGGTCGAGATTCCACTTCAGGCTTACTTCCGCATCAATACCGAGAACATGGGCCAGTTCGAGAGAACCCTAATCATCGCCGACGAGGACTCTTACGTTCACTACATCGAGGGCTGCACCGCTCCGATTTACCAGTCAGACTCGCTGCACTCCGCAGTCGTTGAGATCATCGTGAAGAAAAACGCTCGCGTTCGCTACACCACGATTCAGAACTGGTCGAACAATGTCTACAACCTAGTCACCAAGCGTGCCATCGCTCACGAGGGCGCCACCATGGAGTGGATCGATGGCAACATCGGCTCCAAGGTGACCATGAAGTATCCATCGGTCATTCTCGCTGGCGAGCACGCTCGCGGCGAGACTCTGTCGGTGGCATTCGCAGGCGAGGGTCAGCACCAAGACGCCGGCGCCAAGATGATTCACTTAGCTCCCTACACCACCAGCTCTATCGTCTCTAAGTCGATTGCTCGTGGTGGAGGTCGCACCTCTTACCGCGGTGAAATCCGAGTGAATCCAGGTGCGCACCACTCGGCAAACACGGTTCGCTGTGACGCACTTTTGGTGGACACCATCTCGCGTTCAGACACCTATCCGGCGAATGACATCCGTGAGGACGACGTCTCAATGGGTCACGAGGCGACAGTTACAGCCATCTCTGCCGAGCAGCTCTTCTATCTACAGTCTCGTGGCATGGCTGAGGATGAGGCGATGGCCATGATCGTTCGTGGCTTTATCGAGCCGATTGCCAAGGAGCTGCCGATGGAGTACGCGCTGGAGCTAAACAAGCTCATTGAAATGCAGATGGAAGGGGCTGTTGGTTAATGGCACAGCACGGCATCAAGGAGCATTCCCACGGTGGTTTGATTCCAATTCAGACTCGAAACGAGCGCCCTCGTTCAACCTCGATTGAGGATTCCCCAGAGGTAAGCAAACTCCAGGCGATTTGGCGCTCTCTCCCAATTGACAAGCTCAAGGGGCTAACCCAGAGCGTAATTGCTGAGTTATCCGACGCTGCAACCACTCTCAAGCTGGCTGAAGGTGTTACTGCCAAATGGGTGGAGACCACAAAGGCAGAGGTTGGTAAGGCTGGATTGCCAGAGGATCGAATTGCAGCCATTGCCTGGACCAATGCTTCCAAGACTTTGGTAATCGATGTTCCAAAGAACCTAGAGCAGCCTGAGCCAAGCTTCGTCGTGATTCGCCCTGAGGGCGATCAGGCTCAAGCCGCACACGTGCTTATCAATGTCGGCACTCACGCCAGAACCACCATCGTGCTTGACCATGTCGGCCTCGGCGTGCTCAGTGAGAATGTTGAAATTGTCATGGGCGATGAATCGGAATTGAACTTCGTGTCTATCCAGGACTGGAGCAAGGGTTCGACTCACGTTTCCACTCAATTTGCGAAGTTGGGTCGAAACTCCAACCTGCGCCACACAGTGGTTTCCCTGGGTGGCGATCTCGTTCGAGTTACTCCTGCAGTTGAGCTCTCTAGCCCAGGGGCGGAAGTAAACATGTACGGCGTATACCTAGCCGATAGTGGCAACTACTTCGAGCACCGCCCATACGTAGATCACATTGCTGAGAACTGCAAGTCCAACGTGGCCTACAAGGGAGCGCTGCAAGGCGTTGGTGCTCACACGGTTTGGGTTGGCGATGTTCTAATCCGCGAGAGCGCAGTTGGAACCGATAGCTATGAGCTAAACCGAAACCTGTTGCTCACCGATGGCGCACGTGCCGACTCAGTTCCTAACTTGGAAATTGAGACTGGAAAGATCGAAGGGGCTGGCCACGCCAGTGCCTCCGGACGTTTTGACGACGAGCAGCTGTTCTACTTACAGGCCCGCGGCATCAATGAAAGCGATGCCAAGAAGCTGGTAGTTCGCGGTTTCCTCTCCGAAATCATTCAGAAAATTCAAATTGACGAAGTTGAACAGCGCTTGATTTCTGCAATCGAGCTCGAACTAGAAAGGGTGGGGGTCTAAATGGCACTTCGAATTTGCGCCCTTGAAGACATCAAACCAGGTAAATCCATTCGCGTGAAGGTTGGCGAGAACGCAATTGCGATTGTCAGGACTCCGGCGGGAGATGTGAAGGCACTGGATGACAAGTGCTCACACGGAGAAATCTCACTCTCAGAGGGCTTTGTCGACAACGAAACCATCGAGTGCTGGGCACACGGTGCAAAGTTTGACCTAAATACCGGCAAGCCATTGAGCCTGCCAGCCTATGAACCGGTTGCGACCTATGAGGTTTTGATCGAAAACGGCGACATCTTTTTAGAAATCGAAGAGTAAGACTTAGTTAGGAAATCATGTCAAAGCTAGAAATCAAGAACCTGCACGTATCGGTAAACACCGACCAGGGCGCCAAGCAAATCCTCAGGGGAGTGGATCTGACCATTTCTTCGGGTGAGACTCACGCCGTAATGGGCCCAAATGGCTCTGGCAAGTCAACCTTGGCATACTCTGTAGCCGGCCACCCAAAGTATGAGATCACCGACGGAGAAATCCTGCTTGACGGTGAGAACGTCCTTGAGATGAGCGTGGATGAGCGTGCTCGTGCTGGCCTGTTCCTGGCCATGCAGTATCCGGTTGAAGTTCCAGGTGTTTCGGTGTCCAACTTCCTTCGCACCGCCAAGACTGCAATCAGCGGCGAAGCACCGGCATTGCGGGAGTGGGTCGGTGACCTAAAGACGGCAATGAAAAACCTTCGCATGGACTCAGACTTCACCGAGCGCAACGTAAACGAGGGCTTTTCCGGTGGCGAGAAGAAGCGTCACGAGATTCTGCAGCTTGAACTTCTAAAGCCAAAGATCGCAATCTTGGATGAGACCGACTCTGGTCTTGACGTGGACGCTCTAAAGATCGTCTCTGAGGGCGTAAACCGTGCCAAGCAGAACACCGACCTCGGCGTGCTTCTGATCACCCACTACACCCGAATTCTGCGCTACATCCAGCCAGATTTCGTGCACGTTTTTGTCGCCGGCAAGGTAGCCGAGCAGGGCGGTCCAGAACTCGCGGAACGTCTAGAGGCAGAAGGATATGACCGCTACCTGAAGGCAAATGCATGAGCGAACCAAAAGAGCTCAGTGCTGAGCAGTACGACCGCGTCATAGACGCTATGAAGAACATCATTGACCCTGAAATTGGCGTGAACATCGTCGATCTTGGTCTGGTATACGGCCTCCAGGAGTCGGAGGATGGGGCGTTACTGATCAACATGACATTGACCTCAGCTGGCTGCCCACTGACCGACGTTATTGAAGAGCAAACCGGCGATGCACTGGATGGCGTTGTCGAGGCCTTCAGAATCAACTGGGTCTGGATGCCACCGTGGGGTCCGGAGCGAATCACCGAAGACGGTCGCGAAATGATGCGAGCTATCGGCTTCTCAATCTAAAGAAAAACCCCTTGGATTTCTCCAAGGGGTTTTCTACTTCTGTTTGTTACTTCAAAAGCTTCCAAGCCAATGGCACCAATGATGCGGCAGCAACTGCCTTGACGAGGTCACCAATCAAGAATGGGTAAACGCCAAAACCCATCACGGCTGCCAAATCCCAAGTTGGATCTTGAGTTTGGCCAAAAATCATCAAGCCGATAACGCCGAGAGAGTAGATCACTACTGAACCAACTGCGAAAGAGAGTGCGAGCTTAAGCGGATTCT
>CAZZHB010000001.1:0-28320 GCA_964653615.1 uncultured Aquiluna sp. | reverse complement strand
TACACCAATTGAGTAGAGTGCCACCGATCCGGTTACAAATGCGAGTGCTAGCTTCAGCGGATTCTTGGTCCAACCGCGGTTAGCCAATGCGCCGATGATGGCAGCAGCCACAACGAAACCGATTAGGTAACCGGTGGTTGGTAGTACTCCAGATAGAGTCTTTGCGGATGCAAATACTGGCAGCCCAGCCGCACCCATGGCTAGGTAGGTTGCCATAGAGATTGCTGCGCGTCCAGCGCCAAGAGTTGCCGCAACCAGCAAGACCGCAAAGGTCTGTAGGGTCATCGGCACTGGGAACATAGGAATCTGAATCTGAGCTGCCAGAGCGGTTAGAACTGCTCCTGACACAACTAGGACTAGATCGTTGATGCGAGATTTTGGTACTACGCGGTCAACTAAATTCACTGCAGCAATGGTCATCCGAATTCCTATCGTTGATTATTCGAAGATTCTATTGGTTCTGGTCTTCATAGGCGGCATCTTCACGCGCCTGCGTCTTTTTCTCGCTGCGAGGCGGAATCAAGCCCTGCTGCTCGAGTTGCAGACGCTTATCGTTTCGATAGGCCCATAGGAACGCTCCGAAGGCCATGATTCCAAACAGCAGCCACTGCAGTGCATAGGAGAGATGGTTCCCCTCGTTCAAATCTGGTTTTGGCTGCGGCATCGGGGCTTCGTCCGGTGCTGGCGACTCAGTTGCAAGCCGGCCATAAAAACTGGTTTCCAACTTGAGCTCCGGATGCAGTGCGGCAAATTCAATCAGATCGATCGAGTCGAGTCGGCCAGGAACCGACTGCTTGCCGGAGTCAGCTTCCCCTTGACGGAGACGAACAATCAGTTCCGAAGTTTGTGATGATGGAAGCGGGTTTAGCAGTGGCTCCTTGATGTCTGATCCGGCAGGAAGCCAGCCGCGTTCAACCACAATCAACTCTCCGCCATCGGTGCGAAAAGGGACCAGTTGCAAGAATCCAGGACTGCCGTTCAGGGGTCTATTTCTGACCAGAATCATGTATTCCGGAAGGTATTCGCCTTTGAGCTTTACCGGCCGCCATTCATCGGCCCTGAGGCCGTTTCCAACTGGCAACCACGAAATGTTCTCGAGTTCAATTGGATTGGCATCGTAGTTCTCGACCACCTGATTGATTTTCTCAACTCGCTCTTCTCGGCGCGCGAACTGCCACCAGCTCAGCAAGGTGGTGGCGATGGCAAACAGGACAACTAGCGCTAGCCAAGGGGCCCAGCGTCTAATCGCCTGAAGGTTCAAAGTCTTTCACTCCCAAATACATGCCGCGTGTCTGAAGATAGTCAACCAGATAGCCGCGATGTAATTCACAGGCAGACCAGAGCTTGACCCTGTCCAGATCGTGAATCTTTGGATTTCGCCACTGAATTAGCACGCTGGCTTTCTCGAGACAGCCCGCTCGGGAGCACTTACTCTTCATCGACAATTCTGATTTTGCTGGCGGGGATTGAGACTGCGGGGGCCACGATCTTGGTCGAGTTGTCCTTCGGATTACTGCCTTGGGAGTTTGCGATGATCACCGCAAAATACGGCAGGAAGATAGCCAGGGCAAAGAAGATCCACATCAAAATTCCACTGGTGAAAACTCCGGCAACAATGCAGACCATTCGAACGCTCATGGCGATGGTGTACTTGCGCATGCGAATCTTGCGCTCTTCATCGGGGGAGAGCTCGAGAGATGTGGCGCTTTGCCGCTTTGCCATTTGCTTACGCTTCTTCCATGGGCCCAATTGCTAGGCTTTGGTATTCATAACGCGATTACATCAATGGTATTCCCGCAAGGAGCAAAATGGAGCAGTCCCGCACAGTTCTCATCACCGGTGGTAACCGAGGAATCGGCTTTGCAATCGCGGAGGAATTCATTGCTCAGGGCTACAAAGTTGCAGTCACCGCTCGCTCCGGCCAGGGCCCGGAGGGCTCGCTGACAGTTCGTGCCGATGTGACTAATGGCGAATCGCTCGATGCAGCGCTTGTTGAGATCGAGCAGCAACTTGGACCAGTAGAGATTTTGGTGGCAAACGCGGGCATCACCCGTGACACGCTGTTGATGCGCATGACCGACGAGGAATTCGAAGAAGTCGTGAACACCAACCTCTCGGGTGTTTTTAGGGTGCTTCGTCGAGTGACTAAAGGCATGATCAAGGCAAAATTTGGACGAGTAATCCTGATTGGTTCCGTGGTCGGGCTGCTCGGTAGCGCCGGACAGGTCAACTACGCCGCGACCAAGAGTGCTCTGGTGGGCATGGCCAGGTCGATCACCCGTGAACTCGGCGGCCGCAACATCACAGCAAATGTGGTTGCTCCAGGATTTATTGACACCGACATGACCGCAGAACTCACCGAGGAGCTTCAGGCGGCCTACAAGGCAAAGATCCCGGCTGGTCGCTTTGCTGCCCCAAGTGAGGTTGCAAAAGTTGTCCGCTGGTTGGCATCGGATGACGCCGCCTACATTTCTGGTGCGGTAATTCCGGTCGACGGTGGCCTTGGAATGGGCCACTAGGTAGTAACTTTTTCCATAACGCAAACAAGGAGATGGCTTTGGGAATTCTCGAAGGTAAGAAAATACTCGTAACTGGTGTGCTCACCGAGGCTTCGATTGCCTTCACGGCAGCCAAGCTAGCTCAGGAGGAGGGCGCCGAGGTGCTATTGAGCTCCTTTGGCCGCATGCTTCCGATTACCCAGAAGATTGCGGAGCGTCTTCCAAAGCCGGTCAAAGTTATTGAACTTGACGCCACCAACCAGGAAAACCTGGATGCGCTAGCGGGTCACATCAAGGAACACCTTGGCTCACTGGACGGCATCGTGCACGCAATCGCTTTTGCACCGCAGAGCGCTCTGGGCGGCAACTTTATGGAGACCCCATGGTCAGATGTTTCGACAGCCGTTGAGGTATCCGCCTACTCTCTGAAGGCGATCACAACCGCCTGCTTGCCTGTGCTAAACAACCCAAGCTCGGTGGTTGGTTTGACTTTTGATGCAACGGTTTCATGGCCGGTTTATGACTGGATGGGTGTTGCAAAGGCTGCTTTTGAGTCGACAGCTCGCTACCTAGCTCGATACCTCGGCGACAAGGGCATCCGCGTCAACCTGATTTCCGCTGGACCACTGCGCACAACTGCCGCAAAGGGAATTCCAGGCTTTGCCACTATGGAAGAGCTCTGGACCGGCCGTGCACCGCTTGGTTGGGACCTAACCGACACCGAGGCTGCAGCAAAGGGACTGGTTGCGCTGTTGAGCGATTGGTTCCCTGCCACCACCGGTGAGTTGATCCACGTAGACGGTGGACTGCACTCAACTGGTGCCTAGGGCAGCAACTGAATTAGCAAGCTTAGATCGCGCTCATTGAGCGCGATTTTTGCTTTCTGCTGGACTACCGGCTTGGCGCAAAATGCCACGGATAGCCCTGCGATTTCCATCATTCCGAGATCGTTTGCGCCATCGCCAACCGCAATGGTTTGTTCTCGCGACAGGCCAAAGAGTTCGCTCCACTCAACCAGGGCCTCAGCCTTGGCGGGGCGATCGATAACCTTTCCGATTACCTCGCCGGTGAGTTTTCCATCCAGCACTTCCAGGGTGTTGGCGCGTTCGAGATCAAAACCGAGTTTTGCCTTTACTGGGCCAAGTAATTGAATAAAGCCACCGGAGACCGCTGCCGCTTTGCCACCTCGGGCATGGATGGCAGAGATCAGCTCTTTAGCGCCTTTAGTGGGGGAGAGTTCGTTCGCAACTTCACTCAGCACCGATTCCGGCAATCCCTGAAGCGTTAGCACGCGCTGCCGAAGGCTCTGTTCGAAGTCGAGCTCGCCTCGCATGGCGCGCTCGGTAACCTCGGCAACTTCCTGACGCTTGCCCGCGCGCTCTGCCAATAACTCAATTGCTTCGTCGTTGATGAGCGTGGAATCTACGTCAAAGACCACTAGAAACTTTGTCAAGGTGTGACCAAACGCCCCTTGGCAACCACGGTAATGCCGCTATCGGTGACCGTGAAGCCGCGCTCCAAGTCGCGCTCCTTGCTCACGCCAATGCTGGCCCCATCCGATACCACGACATTTTTGTCCAGGATCGCCTTTCGGATGGTGCAATCGCGACCCACCTGGACGTCATCAAGCAACACGGACTCGGTGATCAGAGTGCGAGAAGACACTCGGACGTTAGGGGAGAGCACTGAACGATCCACGACGCCACCCGACACCACAACACCAAGGCTCACGATTGAGTCTTGGGTGCGACCCTGGTTGCCCTCGGAATCGTGGATGAACTTCGCCGGTGGCAGGTTAATCTGCTGGTTGTAGACCGGCCAGTCGGAGTTGTAGAGGTTGAAAATTGGCATGGTCGAGATCAGGTCCATGTGTGCGTCGTAGTAGGAGTCGATGGTTCCCACGTCTCGCCAATATGACTTATCTCTTGCAGTGGCCCCTGGAATCTCATTGAACGTGAAGTCGTAAGCCCCAGCGGTGCCCTGGTTGACGAAGTAAGGGATTATGTCGCCACCCATATCGTGAGAGGAGTCTGGATTCTCTCCGTCACGCTCAATGGCGTCAATCAAAGACTGGGCGTTGAAAATGTAGTTTCCCATTGAAACCAGAGCTTGGCTTGGGTCCCCCGGGACCGGCTGCGGATCAGTTGGTTTTTCTCGGAAGGCAGCGATCTTGACTGGATTGGCCGCGTCTACCTCAATAACTCCAAACTGGGGGGCAATCGCAATCGGCTGTCTAATCGCAGCCACGGTGGCCTCCATACCGGAGTCAATGTGAGACTGCAGCATCTGGTCAAAGTCCATACGGTAAACGTGATCTGCGCCAACAACCACTACGTAGTCAGGCTTCTCGTCACTGAGCGCATTCATCGACTGCAGAATGGCATCCGCACTTCCGGTATACCAACGCTTGCCCAGTCGCTGCTGAGCTGGGACTGAGGCAACGTAAGCACCGAGTAGGGGAGACATGCGCCAAGTTTGTGAAACGTGGCGGTCAAGCGAGTGAGACTTGTACTGGGTTAGCACCACAATGCGCCTGAGTCCTGAGTTGATCAGATTCGAAAGCGCGAAATCAATCAGACGGTAGCTACCGGCAAATGGCACTGCGGGTTTGGCACGATCAGCGGTAAGCGGCATCAATCTCTTGCCTTCTCCGCCTGCTAGCACCATCCCGAAAACTCTTGTTCGACCCATAGCCAAATGTTAGTTGTTAAAAATCCGCAAGACACTAGCATTTCGTTATGCGTGTGGATTTTGTTACCAAGGAATACCCGCCAAACATTTACGGCGGCGCGGGTGTGCACATCACTGAATTAGTGAAGGTTTTGCGATCACGCATTCAGGCGAGAGTTCACGCCTTTGGCGACCCCGTGACTGAGACCGGTACATTTGGCTACACCACGCCTTCGGCATACTCGAGCGCAAATCCAGCCATTCAAACCATGGCGACAGATCTAGAAATTGTCCAGGCAATCTCGGGCGCTGAACTTGTTCATTCGCACACCTGGTACGCAAACTTCGCTGGGCATGTGGCATCAATGCTGCACGGCATTCCCCACGTCATAACTGCCCACTCACTCGAGCCATTGCGCCCATGGAAGGCTGAACAACTCGGAGGAGGCTATGCGGTTTCCTCATTCATTGAACGCGCTGCATACGAGCAGGCTAAGCGGGTGATTGCGGTCTCCCACGGCATGCGCAGAGACATCCTGAAGGCCTATCCTGAGTTAGATCCAAATAAGGTCGAAGTGGTCTACAACGGCATCGATTCACAAAAGTGGAAGCCGCTAAATGATGCAGACACGGTTCGCGAACTCGGGGTAAACCCAGACCAGCGCTCCGTGGTCTTTGTGGGGCGAATCACAAGACAAAAGGGGTTGCCTTACTTCCTTAGGGCTGCAAGCCAATTACCAGCGGATGTTCAACTTGTCCTTTGTGCTGGAGCTCCGGACACTCCAGAAATCAAAGCCGAGGTCGAGCACCTGGTTTCTGAGCTATCGAAGACTAGGTCTGGCGTGGTTTGGATCCCAGAGCACTTGCCGCAGCCAAAACTCGCGGCGCTTCTAACCCAAGCCGATCTATTTGTTTGCCCTTCCATTTACGAGCCGCTCGGCATCGTAAATCTTGAAGCCATGGCCTGTGGCGCCCCCGTGATTGCCACCGCCACCGGTGGAATCCCAGAGGTGGTTGTTGACGGCGAGACTGGTTGGTTGGTGCCGATTGAGCAGATTCAAGATGGTTCAGGAACCCCAGTCGATGAGCAGCGTTTTGTGGATGACTGGGGCAGGGCACTCAACGCAGCACTTGAGAGCGAGAATTTGCAGCGGTTCGGAGACGCTGGGCGAATTCGAGCCGTAGAAGAATTCAGCTGGGAGTCAATCGCGACTCGCACGTTGGAGGTCTACTCCAGGGCACTTGGAAGCTAGGCTATTTTTCAATGTCTCAGGTAATTGATCTTCAAAATGTAAGCGTGGTTCGCAGCGGCAAGGCGATCCTAGATGCTGTCACTTTCAGTGCAAACTCAGACGAGCGCTGGGTGATTCTTGGCGCTAATGGTGCCGGTAAGACGACCATGCTCAGAGTTTGCGCAGCCCAGATTCACCCATCCTCTGGACAGGCCAGAATCCTCGACCAGCGCTTAGGTGAAGTGAACGTCTTTGAGCTCAGGACTCGAATTGGCTTCGCATCAAGCGCTTTAGCAAATCAAATTCCTAACAGCGAGACTGTTTTGAATGCAGTCATGACTGCCAGCTATGGCGTAACAGGTCGATGGAATGAGACCTATGACTCGATCGACGAGCGTCGCGCCATGCGTGTGCTTCGTGAGTGGCAACTAGAAGACTTGGCTCAAAGGCCTTTCGGCACGCTCTCAGACGGTGAGCGCAAGCGCGTTCAAATCGCCAGGTCTGTCATGACCGACCCTGAGTTGATGCTGCTGGATGAGCCGGTTGCAAGCCTGGATCTTGCTGCCCGTGAACTAACTTTGAGGCTGCTCAGCGGCTACGCAACTAGCGCGCAAGCCCCTGCTATGGCAATGGTTACTCATCACCTTGAGGAGATCCCCGCTGGCTTTACGCATGCGCTATTGATGCAAGATGGCAAGATTTTGGCCAGGGGAGAGATCGGGGCAACAATCACCAGCGCCGCAATCTCAGAAACTTTCAGATTCCCGCTGCAGGTGAGCTACCAAGACGGCAGATTCTCTGCAATTGCGTCCTAGACGAAGCAAGTTTTTGCTGCTAAGCTTTCCCGCTGTTGCTCATTAGCAAAAAGATTTCACAAGAAGGAAACCATGAAGGCTGAAATTCACCCAACCTACGAGCCGATCGTATTTCGCGACCTGGCCTCTGGCGTTGCATTTCTAACCCGCGCTACCATCACCAGCTCAAAGACCATTGAGTGGGAAGATGGCAAGACCTACCCGGTCTACGACGTGGAAATCAGCTCTGCCAGCCACCCGTTCTACACTGGAAAGCAGCGCATCATGGACTCTGCAGGTCGCGTAGAGCGCTTCAACGAGCGTTACAAGAACTTCAGCTAATTCTTTATTGGCCAACCCAAGACCGCACGGTAATCCGGGCGGTCTTGTTGTTTAAGCCACTTCTCAAATTCCAAGCTCTGCTCGTCTGACCAAGTTATCTGCGAGGCGTGAAGGGTGCTTAGTTCCACATTCAGCTGAGGGAATTTTGAAGCTTGGCGCTGGGCCAATCTACCAGCGGCAATTGCATCCGCTGTTGAGTTGTGAGCGTCAAGGAGCTCAACCTCGTAATCTCTGCAAAGAGCAGTCAGAGTTCTAGATCCCTTGCCGGAGCGGTATTTCACCAGCTGTCTATCAAGCACCAATGGGTCGATGACAGCCCTTGGGCTAAGGGGAGTGTGGCCATAACGAAGGGCTTCAAACCGCAGGATTGTGAAGTCATAAGGGGCATTGAAGGCGACCAATGGCATTTCTTCACCCAGCCGCGCGAGCACATCGATGATTTCTTGAACTGCTCCAGCTGGTTCAACGCCGTTAGCATTAGCGAACTCCGTGGTGATGCCATGAACATTGGCTGCAGCCTCAGGAATCTCAATTCCAGGATTGACGAGCCACTCATGGACCTCTTCAGCCTCACCATTGGCATTTAGCACCGCAACTGCCGCAGTCACGATCCTCGCGGTCTCGTGCTCTAGTCCGGTGGTCTCGAGGTCAAAAACCGCGAGCCTCTTACTCCAGGCTGGACGGTTTGGTTCAAAGTCAAAATCTAACAAGGCATCTCCTTTGCCCCAGACTACCGAGCCCTGCAGACACTCTTAGACTTGACACATGCCGGTTCTAAAACTCCCCGCCCCAGCACTCGCCAGATTGGCGGCTGACAGAGGGTATAGAAGAGACATCGGCGACACGGCGATATGGCACTACCCGGCCAAGGATTCAAAGGGGCGTTTGCTTTTTATTCATGGCTTTCGCGGTGATCACCACGGTCTTTCGGCATCCGCGGGAGCGTTGGTTGACTATGAAGTTCTAATCCCTGATCTACCTGGCTACGGCAAGTCCAGTGAGTTGGAGAGCCACGACCTAGATAGCTACGGAAAGTGGCTGCGGGACTTGGTGTCCGAGTTGGGACCTGACATCGTCGTGCTTGGTCACAGCTTTGGATCTTTGGTGGTGGCAAATGCAGTCAGCCAAGGCCTCAATGCCAAGGCAATCGTGCTTCAAAATCCAATCACAACCCGCTCCAGCGACCAGCGAGATCTCGCTAATCGACTTGCACGCGGATTTTACGACCTAGCAGTCACAACCGGACGGCTGGGTTCGGCCTTTCTTCGCAGTTGGCTAGTAGTCCAGGTGATGTCAGTAGCCATGGCGACGAGTAAATCTCGAAAGCTTCGCCGCTGGATTCACGATCAGCACCACAGGCACTTTTCCACCTATCGAAGCGATCGAGTGGCGCATGAAGGCTTTGCCGCAGCCTCAGGTTCCAGCGTTTTGGATTTTGCGGATCACATTAAAATCCCAACTCTGCTAATCGCGGGGGAGAACGACATGATTGCTCCGCTGGCGAATCAGTTGAAGCTTCAGAATCTAATCCCGGGTTCCAAGCTCGAGGTGATGACTGGCGTTGGCCATTTGACACACTACGAGTCGGCAGCCGAGGTTGCCATCGCAATCGATGAGTTCATGGGTGAAATTTGAAGCGAATCGCATTTGATGGCCGGTTCATAAAGCCAGATCACCCAGACGGTATCTCTAGATTCAGCTTGGGGCTGATTGGCGAGCTGTCGAAACTCACAAAGCTCAAGGTGATTGTTTGCGATGAGCAAGTTAGGCAAAAACTGCCCGCTGAGGTAGAGGTGGTGTGGGCAGGGGCGCCAACCTCTCCGCTAGAAATCTTTACAGCCCTAAGACTCAATTCCAAGGGAATTGACGTTCTGTTTAGTCCGATGCAGACAACTTCGGGGTTTGGAAGAAAGTTCAAACTGGTGCTGACGCTGCACGACCTGATTTACTACCGCCACCGAACTCCGCCCAGTGAATTCAATGCATTTGTGAGATTGGCGTGGTGGCTTTACCACCTGAGCTTTACCCCGCAGCGTATTTTGCTCAACGGTGCTGACTCGATTGTGACTGTTTCTGAAACCACCAAACGACAAATGCAGGTAAATCGCCTGACGCGCCAAGAGATAACAGTGGTTTACAACGCTGCGGATCCCGCTCCAAAGGTTTCCGAGCGAAACAATTCGCAGTCCCGAACCCTGGTTTACATGGGAAGTTTCATTGGCTACAAAAACGTCGAAGCGCTAATCGCAGGCATGGCACTGCTGCCGGATCACACTCTGGTTTGCCTGTCACGCATCCCTGAGAGCCGTCGGGCTGAACTTTCAGCCTTAGCAGCCAGACTGGGTGCGAAGGTGCAGTTTGAAAACGGCGTTTCAGAGGCCGAATATCACGATTGGCTAGTGAAGGCTCAGGCATTGGTATCTGCATCCTTAGATGAGGGATTTGGAATTCCAGTTATCGAAGCGATGGAGCGTGGCACACCAGCGGTGGTGTCGAACCTGGAAATTTTCGAAGAAATCGGCTCAGATGCCGCTTTGTTTTTTGACCCGAAGGACCCTGAGACGTTCGCCAAGCAAATTCAAAAGCTGGGGGAGTTTGAGACCTGGGGCAGCGTTTCGAAAAGGTCGATTCACCAAGCAGGCAAGTTCTCATGGGAGAGATCTGCTGGGAAGCTACTGGAGCTACTGAATCGGATTTGAACCCAGTGGATGAGGCTGCCAAGCCTCGAGCTCCCAAGTCTCGCGGTGGTGCAGGATATGAAGCGACGCATTTTGCAGCCTTTCGCCCGCGGGGGGAATGGTGCCGTCGGTAACAGCGCCGAGCACAAAGCGAATTAGCGCTCCCTGTGACACGGCTAGAAGCCGAACTCCCGCATAGCGCTGGCTGACCAAATCAAGCAGCTCTCGCGCTCTTTGCTCGACACTAGCCTTGGTTTCAGCACCTGGAATATCGTCCAGCCTGGCGAACTTTTCTCCCCACTCGGCGTAGGTTAAGCCCTCGCCGATTCCAAAAGCCCGCTCCAGGAGCAAGGGCTCGATCTCAACCGCTTCAATTCCCAACTGATTCGCGACAATCTCAGCACTTTGGCGCGCCCTGCCCAGCGGCGAGCTAAGAACAACATCCCAACCCTGATCAAGATGCAGTGCTGCGGTCTGGATTTGATTGATGCCGACCTCATTCATAGCGATGTCGGTTGTGCCCTGAAGCCTTAGATCGATATTCCAGTCGGTCTGCCCATGGCGCAATAGGCCCAGCGTGCTATTAGTCATTGAGAATTGCTCCAAGCAGGTCTGTGGTATTGGCAGAAAGTTTCACGCTGGCTATTTGGTCGGCTTTGGTTTCGCCTTGATTGACAATCACAATCGGAATGCCACGTTTTTGTGCCCGTTTGACCAATCTAAGGCCCGAGTTAACGGTCAGCGAGGTTCCTGCTACCAAGATTGCCTCTGCGTGGTTTAGCAAGCCTTCGGCAGCCTCTACGCGTGAGAGTGGGACCTGTTCACCAAAGAAAACAACGTCCGGCTTGTAGTGAGCTCCACAGAAACCACACTCGGGAACTCTAAAGTTCTTGCCAACTTCAACTTCGGCATCGCCATCGGGCGTGAATTCAACATCTTGAAACCGATTGACCTCGGGGTTTAGCTGGGAGATTCGAGCATCGAGTTCTGGGCGGGAGAGGATGTCCCCGCAACCAGTGCAGAGCACCCGATCAAGACGCCCGTGCAATTCGAGAACTTTCTGGGACCCCGCCTTTTGGTGCAGACCGTCCACATTCTGGGTGATGATAGAGAAGACTCGACCTTGCTGCTCCGCTTTTGCCAATGCCAGATGGCCTGGGTTTGGCTGCGCCTTCTCCACTCGACTCCAGCCAACATATGAGCGTGCCCAGTAACGAGCCTGATTTTGCTTGGATCCCATGAAATCATCGAAGGTGAGCGGGTGTCTGGCAACCCTTCCTGCCCCCCGGTAATCAGGAATTCCGCTGTCAGTTGAGATGCCTGCTCCGGTGAGCACCAGGAGCTGTTTGCCGGTGATTAGCGCTCGGGCATGCTCCAAGCCATATTCCATGGCTGAAGAGAAAGTTTCCGAGGGCATTTGATAAGTCTAGAGCGGTGGCGAATTTCGGTCAGGGGAATTCACAACCCCGTTCAAAACATTGTGTCCGAAAGGGGACTTGAACCCCTACCTCCTATCGGAGACTAGCACCTCAAGCTAGCGCGTCTGCCATTCCGCCACCCGGACAATGCACCCGACCTAGGCCGAGCAAGCCAATAATCTACCACGAAGTTGCAGTGCAATCCATCGTGGGGTTCTTGGATAATCACGATTTGGGCGATAGCGTAAGAAACATGCATGAAGAACCGGCACTGGCACTTAGGCAACTGATCGCAGCGTTAGAGCGCCACCTAGACACCTGCGCCACAAAGCGAGACGGTTCCGATCAGGAGATTCAAGAGGCCTACGACCAGGTGGCGGTCGCATTTGAAAAGTATGAGGACATCTTGGAGTCGGTTTATGGGGAGTATCTCCCGATCGTTGCCGAGGATGAATGAGCCCGTTTGAAGCCATTCTGCTTGGAATCATTCAGGGTCTGACCGAATTCCTGCCGATCTCATCAAGCGCACATGTGCAAATTGCCCAGGAACTTATGGGCTTGAGCGAACTTTCCAAACCTGAGCTGACAGCATTTATTGCGACCATTCAAATTGGAACCGAGCTTGCGGTAATTGTTTACTTCTTCAAAACCATCATTGAAATTTTGAAGGCTTTTTTCACCCAGGGGCTGTTGCCTTTCGCAAGGCAATCTAGCCAGTCAAAGATGGGGTGGCTGATCATCATTGGAACCGTGCCGATTGTTGCGCTGGGCTTGATCTTCCAGGACCTGATCGAGAATCAGCTCAGACAATTGTGGGTCATCGGTGTCATGCTGATTGTCTTTGGCGTGCTGCTCGGTTTAGCGGATCGCTTCGCCCCAAAGCGCAAAAACATCGAAGCGCTCGATATGAAATCCGGTCTAGTTTTTGGCCTAGGCCAGGCTCTGGCGCTGATCCCTGGTGTTTCACGTTCTGGTGGCAGCATCACGGTTGGCTTAATGATGGGCTTTACTCGCGAGGCGGCTGCTCGCTACAGCTTCTTGCTTGCGATTCCAGCGGTTATCGCAGCCGGTGGCTTTCAATTTCTAAAGTCTTACCAAGATTTGCCACAAGACTTACTCTTGGCAACCATTGCCGCAACCGCGGTTAGTTTCATAGTTGGTTATGCGGTGATTGCTTGGCTGTTGAAATATCTCACCAGAGGCTCGTTTATGCCATTTGTGATTTGGCGGGTCGGAGTGGGTGCGCTTTTGTTGATTGGGCTTGGCGTCGGGGCTATTTAGCCTTCGCCGGCTCCGTCTTTGCGTTCCTTGAGGTAACGCTCAAATTCTCTGGCGAGAGCATCACCTGATGCTTGCTCGCTTTCCAGCTGGTCACGATTTGCCTCCAGCTGCAAGACATAGCTGGTCATTTCCTCATCACCCTCGGCAACATCGTCAATTGAGCGCTCCCACTCAAACGCCTGGTCGGCAAGCTCGGTGGTGTCGAAACTGATTCCAATCAATGAAGTGAGTTCCGACAAGAACCCAAGCGCAGCCTTGGGGTTACTGGTGTTGTGAACGTAGTGCGGGACTGAACCCCAGAGCGAAAGAACCGGAATCCCCTCCGCCTCAAAAGCCTGAGCAAGGATTGAAAGGATGCCAACCGGACCTTCGTATCTTGAAGGCTCGAGATCAAATCTCAATCGGAAGGCCTCGTTCTGACTGGATTTGAAGATTGGCATTGGTCTGGTGTGGGGGACATCGGCCAGCATTGACCCGAGCATGATCACGGTATCGATTTCGCGATCCTGAACCATCTCGAGGATTTCGGACGCAAAACTTAGCCAACGTCTAGACGGCTCACTACCGATCAGCAGGTAAAGCCGATCAAGGGCAGGGTTTTGATCGATGTGTTCGCGGTCAGCCTGCATAAACTCAGCACCTGGCCAAGAGATGGTTCGGTTGCCTTCTTCATCGACCTCGACCATCGGGCGGGAGAATTGAAAATCGTAGTAATCCTCAGGATCGACCGCCTCAAGCGTCTGAGCGCCAATCTGCTGGGCGATTGCCTTGAGCGCGCCAGAGGCACCTTCGGTGGCATCATTCCAGCCCTCAAAGGCAATCAGTAACACGCGACCAGTAAGCAAGCTGCTCCTTTTTTGATAATTACAAACTCTAATTCAGAGCACAACTAGACTTTAGGCCAATGTCCACATTGACCTTTCCTAAAGCCGTGCTGTGGGATATGGACGGCACGCTAGTTGACTCAGAGCCTTATTGGCTGCTGAGCGAATCCGCCCTTGCCCAGGATTACGGCAAAGTTTGGACTAAAGAGCACGGTCACGAGCTAATTGGCAAATCGCTATACGACTCTTCGGCGATTCTGAAGGACCGCCTCGACATCAAAGATCTAGACGCTCAGCAGATCATTGACCGACTAACCGATTCGGTTATTGCAAAGCTGCAGCACTCGCTACCTTGGCGTCCTGGCGCACTAGAGCTGCTAATGGAGCTCAGGCAGGCGGGAATCAAGACTGCGTTGGTGACGATGTCGATGCGCCGCATGGCTCTTGCCGTGGTCGAAGCGATCCCATTCCAGGCTTTCGATGTAGTGGTGGCTGGCGATGACGTTATTCACGGTAAGCCTCACCCCGAGCCCTACGAGAAAGCCGCTGAACTCCTTGGTTTTGAACCCCAAGACTGCATCGCCATCGAAGACTCTGTGACTGGGCTGCGATCTGCAGAGGCAGCAGGCTGTTTGCCGCTGGGAATTGTGAATCTCATGCCGCTGGAGCGAAGTGGCACTCGAGTGATTCTTCCAAGCCTCTCCGAGGTAAATCTAGCTAGCCTGCGAGGTCTGAAGTGAGCATCTTTCAAGCGGGGGACCGCGTCCAATTGACTGGCCCAAAGGGCCGCCTAAACACGATCACATTGGTGGCTGGAGCGCGTTTTGGCACCCACAAGGGCGACCTGATGCACGACGACATCATCGGGCTGCCTGATGGCTCAGTAATCAGAAATCAAAACGGGGTTGAGTATCTTGCCCTCAAGCCGCTACTGACCGACTATGTGCTTTCGATGCCACGCGGGGCGGCAATCGTGTACCCCAAGGATGCCGGCCAGATTATCGTCGAAGGTGACATCTTCCCCGGAGCAACCGTTATTGAGGCCGGTGTGGGCTCGGGAGCACTTTCAAGTTATCTACTTCGGTCAATTGGTGGCGAAGGCAAACTTTTCTCCTTTGAACGCCGCGAGGAATTTGCTCAAATTGCTCAGGCAAATGTGAAAAACCATCTTGGTGGCACCCCAAAGAATTGGACCGTTACCATCGGTGACCTGCAGGACAAGTTGCCAGCGGTGATCCCGAATCACTCTGCTGACAGAGCAGTTTTAGACATGCTTGCTCCTTGGGAGTGTGTAAACGAGGTTGCAGCAGCCCTAAAACCAGGTGGTCTGCTGATTTGCTATGTGGCTACAGTGACTCAGCTCTCCAGAACCATTGAGGCGATCAAGGACCAGGGTGAATTCAACGCTCCGATTGCATGGGAGTCGATCGTCAGGGGTTGGCACGTTGAGGGTCTAGCAGTCCGACCTGATCACCGCATGATTGGACACACTGGTTTCTTGCTTTCCGCTCGACGCTTAGCCCCCGGCACCGTTTTGCCTCAGTTCAAGGCCAAGCGAGCTTCAAAGACCGAATACACCGATGAGGATTTCGAAATTTGGTTGCCGGATGCGATTGGTCAGAGACCGATTAGTGAGAAAAAACTTAGAAAAACGGTCCGTAAGGTCACCAACGAAGCCAACCAGCGAGAGAATTAGACGCTGTCTATAGAAAGTAATCAATTGCGTAAACTTGCCCCCCTTGCCCTAGTTCCACTCCTACTGCTCACCGGTTGCACCATGGCCCCAGCGGCAGAGCCGGGATCGTATGCAGCGATGAGCGCAGGCAGTGAGGCCGCTTGCGAAACCTATAAGGGCGGTGACGCGGTAAACCAGATCGAGGTTTCGGGCGCTTTCGGCGAGGAGCCAACCGCAACCTTCCCAACCCCGCTAAAGGGAACTGGCATTGAGACCAAGGTGATCATTGCCGGCAATGGCGGAAAGATTGTTGGAAACCAGCGCGTCGCACTGCACTTCACCGGTTACAACGCCACGACTGGAAAGCAATTTCAGGGCAGCGAATTTGGCACCGAGGATTACATCATCCAGGACCTGTTGGTTGACAGCGTTCCAAACTTCTGTAACGCACTCACCGGCGTTGAGGTTGGTTCCCGCGTTGCGGTCTTGCTGGATGCTGAGAACGCTCACCAGGGTCAGGGTGTAGAGAGCCTTGCAATTGGTCCCGACGATGCGATCATCTTCGTCTTTGACGTGGTTGACGCTTATCTGCAGCGCGCAATCGGTAAAGCCAATGCTCCAGAAGCAGGTCTTCCAACCGTCATCCTTGCGCCAAATGGCCAGCCTGGAATTCAGATTCCTGTCGGCGATGCCCCAGCCGAGTTCAAGCGCAGCGTTCTAATTGAAGGCTCCGGCGCAGAAATCGCAATTGGTGACACCGTTATCGTGCACTACTCAGGCTGGACTTGGGAGGGTGAGCAGTTTGACAGCTCCTGGACCTCGGGGGCTCCGGCTTCATTCCAGGTCTCTGCGGAAAGCGTGATCCAGGGATTTGTTCAGTCCCTAGAGGGTGTCAAGGTTGGCTCCCAGGTTGTTGCAGTGATTCCACCAGAGTTGGGTTACGGCGACACGGCTCAGGGCTCGATTCCTGCCGGCTCAACCCTTATCTTTGTTATTGACGTATTGGGCAAGGAATAGCAAGAACGGGGGCTTGTTATGAAGCAATCTCCCGCAGAGCGCCTCTTCACGCTCACCTGCTACCTACTTAGCACTGAGGTCAAAGGTCTGAGCAAGCAGGATATTTATCGAGCGGTTCCTGGCTATCAGGATGCTAAGAGTGAAGACGCGATCGAGAAGCTTTTTGATCGAGACAAAAAATCACTCAAGGCTGCTGGCATTCAGCTCGAAGTGATTACCAACTTCGGGTTTGAGGATGCCGAGTCGGCACGCTATCGAATCGCCAAAGAGTCGTTTAAATGGCCCGAAAATCTCAAGCTGGATGGCGCTAAATTGCAGTTACTTGAGCTGGCCGCAAAAAGCTGGAACAACCAGGTTCTCGAAGGTAGCGCGCAGAGCGGGTTGACAAGACTGAAGTCACTGGGACTGGTTGCCAGCAACACCGATTTGACTCCGTTTACACCAAGGTTGCTAACCCGTCACCCAGCCTTTTCACCATTGGCTCGCGCAATTGACTCTTGCAACCAGGTCGCTTTCCGCTATCAGAAGCCGGATGGATCGCTTTCAGATCGCATTGTCTCTCCTCAAAGTCTTCGGCAAATCGAAGGTCAGTGGGTGCTGCTCGCAGTTCACGAAGGACAAACTAAAAACTTCTTGCTTAGACGCATCGTCACCGAAGTCACCACCTTGGAGGTCGAGGCCAAGCGACTCTCCAGCGCTGAGCTACAACAGGTTGAGCAAGAGCTGAGTGACTTTGTGCGCGGCAATCTGGCCATAATCAAAGTTACTTCTGACACTGAGGCTGCTTTAGCCCTGAATCCAGATGCCGAAGGGCTCGCCAGAATCAATTTCATGGACGAAGCGTTGTTGGCTGAGGACCTTTTGGAGTTTGGCTCCGATGCCGAGGTAATCGAACCAGAGTCACTTAAGCGCAGGATTCGAGCATCACTAAAGGCGGTGATGAAGAAGCATGCCTAAGCAAGAAATCGACGGTGATGGGCTATTCAACCTCGCCCTTGCGATGGTTGGCCTTGTTCTAGACGAAGGCGGAATCGAGATTTCCCGGTTGGCAGAGCACTTTGGTGTTAGCGAGAAAGTCATTCTCAAGGCCGCAAACGCCATAACCAACAGCGAGGACCTCACATCCCCAGAAACGCATTTCCACTTGAACTTCGATGCCCGCGACGAGGGAATAATTGACTTCTCAATTGGAGGCGCGAACCTTGATCACGCGCCGACACTGACTCGATATCAGCAAACATCGCTGGCCATAGGGCTGGAATACCTCGCAAGTCTGCCGGAATTCAAAAACAACAAGGACTTGGCGCAATTGCGATCGGCTCTCAGTGGCGGTGTAACGCAGCGCGTAGTGGCACGCGAGAGTGTTGAAATTGAAGAGTTAGATCTGCTTCGAGAAGCCATCCTCGCTGAAAAACAAGTTGAGTTTGACTACATCAATCAACTTGGAAAAAAGTCACACCGCAGGGTTGACCCACTGCGAATTGATTTGGTCGGGAATAAGCACTACCTGCGCGGATACTGCCTTGATGCGCAAGAGCTTCGAACCTTCCGAATCGAACGACTCTCAAACTTGGCGAGCACGAGTCTCCCGATTTCCGAAGCTGCTAAAAAAGAATCCATCCCAGACGAGGTTTATGGGTCGGGAGATGGCGAGATTGTTGAACTTGCGGCGGAGAGTCAGGCCGGAGAGATTTTTTGGAATTTCCCAACTGCCGGACAGCTCACTAAAAAGGACGGCAAAATCTACGGCTCGATACGAGTGGGAAACATCGCAGCTATTGCCAGGCATGTAGTTCGCTACGGGGGAGCGGTCGAGGTTCTCGCTCCGGAATCTGCTCGACAGGCCGTGCGTGATTTCGCTGCCAAGGGACTTGATGGGCATTCGGTGAGCGAAGAGTGAGTTGGGTTGGGATTGTTGCGGGCCTGGCGATTTTTGCCAGCCTCTACTGGTTAGTTCTGGTTGGATATCGACTGTTTCTCAGTCTTAAGGGCCTTCAGGCTGCTGGAGTGCCTCTCAAAGCGACCCTTGAGCAGCTCTCAGATCCGATCGAACGTGAGTTTACGGCTGCAAAAAACCACAGCACTGATGACTTAGCTGAAGTGTTAGCAAAGCGTAAGCAACTTATAAAGGCTAAGCGTGAAGCATCGCAGGACCGAAGGCGTAGACTGATTGAACGTTTAAACCAAATGAATTTGGACAAGAGGTAATCGAATGAGACTTCAGGGCTGGGAATGGGTAATTATTCTGGCAATCGTTTTGCTACTTTGGGGCGCACCTAAGCTTCCTGGATTGGCTAAGAGCATGGCTCAGTCGATGCGCATCTTCAAGAAAGAAATCGGCACCGAGAGCAAGCCAAAGATTGCAGAAGCCAAGCCTGAAGTTGCAGTTACCACTGAGGCTGACGCGACCCCTGAGGGCGAGCAGAAGCAGGGCTAATGTTTGGGCGCAAAGATAAAGAGCGCCGCATGTCCCTTGGCTCTCACCTGAGAGAGCTTCGAATAAGACTTTCTTGGTCGGCGGCCTTCCTGGTAGTTGGAACCGTCATTGGATGGTTCCTGTTTGAACCAGTTTTCAAACTTTTGCAGGCACCGCTGATGGAGGTCACTAAGGCCAGGGGCATCGAAGCGATTGTCAACTTCGGCACCGTGGTGTCAGCCTTTGACCTAAGAATCCAAGTCTCGATCTTCCTCGGGGTTTTGATTACGTCACCTATTTGGCTTTTCAACCTTTGGGCATTTGTGTCACCGGGCTTAAAATCCCGCGAGCGCCGCTTCACCCTGGGCTTTGTTTTTAGCGCAGTACCGCTTTTTCTGACCGGCGCATACATCGCTTGGACTTCACTACCGTCTTTCGTAGTTGTGCTTATCGGCTTTACACCCGAAGGAAGCTCGAACGTTATCAACGCCAGCGAGTACATCTTGTTTGCGATTCGTATTGTTCTGGTCTTTGGACTCGCTTTCGTTATGCCGGTTCTCCTGGTGCTATTGAACTTTGCAAACCTCCTCACCGGCATGGCGATTCTCAAGGGCTGGCGCTTGGCGGTATTCATCATCGCCTGTGTTTCAGCGCTAGCGACCCCTACCGCTGATCCGATGTCTATGTTCTTGCTTATGGGTCCGCTGTCAGGTCTTTACTTTGTGGCAGTGGGAGTCGCCGTTCTAAACGACAAGCGCCGTGCTCGACGCGATGCCAAGCTGCTTGGCGAAGAGCTCGAAGTTGACTGAGTTATCACCAGCTGAGCGCTATCAAAGAGCCAAGGTTAGATCCAAGGGCAAAGAGCTTTCAAACTTCACGGCCGCACTAAAGTTTCCACTTGATGACTTCCAAGAGCAGTCTTGCATTGCCCTGGAAAGCGGCTCGAACGTTTTGGTCGCAGCCCCTACCGGCGCCGGTAAAACCATCGTCGGGGAATTTGCAATTCACCTGGCGGTGGCCCGTGGTCAAAAGGTGTTTTACACCACACCAATCAAAGCTTTGAGTAATCAGAAATTTGCCGAGTTAGCCGCTAGGTATGGCAAAGATCGCGTCGGACTGCTCACCGGTGACGCCAACAACAACTCAGAGGCACAGATTGTGGTCATGACCACTGAAGTGCTTCGAAACATGATTTATGCAACCTCTACCTCGCTTCGCGACCTTGGCTACGTCGTGATGGATGAGGTGCACTACCTGGCGGACAGGTTCAGGGGAGCGGTTTGGGAAGAGGTAATTCTCCACCTGCCCAAAGATGTCAAGGTGGTTTCACTTTCCGCAACTGTCTCCAATGCGGAGGAATTTGGCGCTTGGTTGGCTGAGGTGCGCGGCAACACTCAAATCATTGTTTCTGAGCACCGTCCGGTGCCACTGCATCAGCACGTCCTTCTCGGTGATGAGCTACTTGAGCTGTTTGAATCAGGTTCCAACAAAGGCAACGTGAACCCCGAGCTGTTGCGGAAGCATCAGGCAAGGGCCCGAGGACCAATCAAGCGATCAGGCAAATGGGGTGGCAAGCAATACTCGCCTCAGGATCGTCACCGAAACACAAACAGTCAGTTCCCAAAGCTTGAAAAGCCTGATGTGGTCTTGGAGCTGGAGGAACTCGAACTCCTGCCTGCAATATTCTTCATTTTCTCCAGAGCGGGTTGCGAGAAAGCCGTCGAGGCCTGTCGTCGCTATGGGATAAGGCTTACCACCAAGGAAGAACAGCAGGAGATCAGGCGTTTGGTTGACGCCAGGTGTTCATCGATTCAAGACGAAGACCTTGACACGCTTGGTTATTTCGACTGGTTAGCTTCACTGGAGCGGGGCTTCGCCGCCCATCATGCTGGCATGCTGCCCGCTTTCAAAGAGGTTGTCGAGGAGCTGTTTCTTAGAAAGCTGGTGAAGGTGGTATTTGCCACCGAAACTCTGGCCCTGGGCATCAACATGCCAGCTCGAACCGTGGTCCTAGAGCGCTTAGATAAGTTCAACGGCGAATCCCGCGTCGCGATTACTCCGGGGGAGTACACCCAGCTCACTGGCCGTGCTGGTCGTCGAGGAATCGACACCGAGGGCCACAGTGTGATTCTTTGGGGAGCACAGCTAGATCCAAATGTGGTGGCAGGACTTGCCTCAAAGCGCACCTACCCACTCAACAGTTCGTTTAGACCCACCTACAACATGGCGGTGAACCTGACTGCCGCCTTTGGTGCTAACCGAGCCAGCAAGATTCTGGAGAAGTCATTTGCCCAGTTCCAAGCAGACCGCTCCGTGGTCGGTCTAGCTCGAACTATTTCTGAGAAGCAAGAGTCCTTAGAGGGCTACGAAGAAGCGATGCAGTGTCACCTAGGTGATTTTGTGGAGTATTCGGCCTTGAGGCGAGAACTAAGCGACCTAGAGCGAAGTGGTGTTAGTGCCAAGCACCGCGCCGGTAAGGATATTCGAAACTCTCGCTCGCTGCGCAGAATTGATAACGACATTGCCGATTTGAAAAAAGCCATGCGTGCCCACCCTTGTCACGGCTGTTCCGATCGCGAAGCACACGCCCGCTGGGGGGAGCGCTACCAAAAGCTGCGCAAGGAAATTGAAGGCACCATCGCCGCTATTGAGGGTCGCACCAACCAGGTTGCAAAAACCTTTCAGCGCATTTGCCTGCTGCTTACCGATCTCGAATACATGCTTCAAGACGGTGATGACCTCGAAATCACTTCAAAGGGGCAAAGACTCGCCAAGATTTACGGCGAGCGTGACCTGCTGATTGCCGAGTGTCTAAATCGCGGGGTGTGGAGCAAGTTAGATCCCGCCAACCTAGCGGCAATGGCAATAGCCCTGGTCTACGAGGGTAGACGCGATGAAGCCGAGTATGAACCAAAACTTCCAAAGGGAAATTTCTCTGATGTCTTGGCACAAACCGAGCAGATCCAAGAGGAGCTATTGGAACTACAAACCAAGTACCGACTTCCAAAGGAAACACAGCTTGAACTAGGAATGTCCTGGGCTATTTACCGCTGGGCATCCGGGGCAAGACTGGATGACGTGCTGAAGCTTTCGGGGCTGCTACCCGGTGACTTCATCAGATGGACCAAGCAGTTGATTGATCTCTTAGATCAGATTTCTAAGGGTGCGGACCCTGAAGTTGCCAAGACTGCTTATGACGCTATGGATCAGGTCAAACGCGGCATAGTTGCCTACAGCTACTACGTCTAGGTTTTAGGCTTCTTTAGTGATGATGCAGCTGCTATGGAGAATTCCGCTAGCCCTTGGCGGTGCTGCTCTGGCGTTGTTCGCTTTTCCAACTGAAGGCGTTTGGATTGCTGCGCTATTCATTCCCGGTCTGATATTTCTAGCCACCAGGGGACTGGGTTTCTGGGCCTCGTCCGTAATGGGTTTTTTTGCTGGGCAGGTCTACTACATCACCCACATCGAATGGTTAGCTCTTTATCTAGGCCCGGTTCCACTGATTGCCCTGAGCACTTTGATGTCGCTCTATTTTGCCCTTGGAGTTGGTGTGACATCCTGGCTTTACAAGAAGCTCAAACCCAAGGGCTATTGGCTGATTGGTTTCGCCTTCGCCGCGGCCAGCATTTGGACTTTGCGGGAATGGTTGGGATCTAACTTTCCGTATGGCGGTTTCCCTTGGTCAAGGCTAGGCATGACCCAGGCCGGCGGCTGGTTCGCCAATTACGCCTGGTGGGGCGGAATCTCGCTAATCAGCTTCGCGATGGTGCTGATATCAATTCTGTTGGCCCTGGTGTTTTTGGAATTTAGAAAGCGTAGCCCGCAGAAGTTGGTCCCAATGACCGCAATTGCTGTAGCGGTTGCAGTGATTCCGCTTCTAACCCCAATCGGTTTTGGCACAACCAAAGTTGGTGAAATTCGTATTGCTGCAGTTCAAGGAAATGCCCTGGCGGGGCTTTTCTCCAATCAGGAGCGCGGCGCGATATTGCAAAATCACCTAGACGCTAGTTACGCGTCAATTCCCGAGGACGAGAAGCTTGACCTTATTGTCTGGCCAGAAAATGCGTCAGATATCTCGCCGCTTGATTCACCGGAAGCACGCGCCGAGATTGAAAAACTGGTGGCTAAATTTGACGCCCCAATCAGCTTCGGAACAATAACCCACCGTGGTGATGAGGTGTTCAATTCCACGATTTTCTGGGAGCCAGACCTCGGGCCAACTGACTTCTATGACAAAAAGCGGCCGGTTCCGTTTGCCGAGTATGTTCCCGATCGAGCTTTCTGGCGCTCACTAGCTCCTGACTTGATCGACTTAGTTCCAAGGGGATACTCATTTGGCACAAAGGACGGCATTTTTACTAACGACACCTTCACGGTGGGAAGCTTGATTTGCTTTGAAATTGCCGCCGATGACATCCCACGCGGCTTGGCAAACGAGGGGGCGCAGCTGATTCTCTCTCAAACCAATAATGCCGATTTCGGCTACAGCGATGAAACCTTCCAGCAAGCAGCGATAGCAAGATTGAGAGCTATTGAAACTGGTCGCGCCGTGGTTAACATTTCGACTGTTGGGCTCAGCGCAATTTACCTGCCAGATGGCTCAGTGCTTGATGAATTGACCTGGTACACCCCTGACGCGATGGTTCAAAATGTTCCACTTATCAGCGGCGGTACCCCAGCGACTGGAATAGGGCTTTGGTTTGACGGTTTCAATGCGGCCTTGGCGTTCGGTTTTCTATTAGTGGGCTGGAGGCGAAAAAGGTGAGGATTCTCGTAATGATGCCCACCTTCAATGAAATTGAAACACTGGAGCATTCAGTAGCCCAGTTGTTCGAGCACAACACCAATGTCGAATTGCTAGTTATCGACGACAACAGCCCCGATGGCACTGGCAATCTCGCCGAGCAGTTGGGTCGCGAGAATCAAAAGATCCACGTGATGCACCGCGAACAAAAGCAAGGGCTCGGTAAGGCATACCTAGCCGGCATCCAGTGGGGACTCGCGCAAGGCTTTGATTATCTGGTGCAGATGGATGCCGATGGCAGTCATCGGGCGGTGGATTTGCCAGCTCTGCTGACTAAGGCGAATCTGACTGGGCTAGTTATTGGATCGCGTTGGATACCTGGGGGAGAGGTGCACAACTGGCCTTGGTATCGCAAGGCGATATCTAGGTTTGGCAATTTCTATGCCGCCAGAATGCTTGGTTCGGCAATTGGTGATCTGACGGCTGGATTTCGGGTCTACGGAAGAGATCTGTTACTTGAGTTGCCGCTTGGACAAGTGGCAGCTCAGGGTTATGGCTTTCAAGTCGAAATGACAAAGAACGTGATTGCCCTAAGAAGGCCCATCACTGAGGTCCCAATTCACTTCGTGGAGCGCGAAAACGGAACCAGCAAAATGACTATCGACATAGTTTTAGAGGCATTTACGCTGGCGACCAAGTGGGGGATTGAGCGCTTGTTTAGGCGGTGAGGCGTCCTCGAGAGCGTCGCTCACGCATTTCGGCTAGCACCTCAGCAAGCAGTTCCTCTAATTCATCACGACTTCTGCGCTCCAGCACCATGTCGTAGTGCGAGCGCTTCTCATCCACCTGCAAGCCGGTGACTTCAATCTCGACACCGTTTTCGAGGCGAATTGCTACCGCGTTACACGCGGAGCATTCCCAGGTCTGTGGCAATTCCGCTTCTGCGGAGAATACAACCGGGAAGGTGTGGCCTTCCAGGCATCGAAATTCGCAGGTTTGCCTGCTGGCAAGTTCGACCCCGCGTTCGCTCTCGAGAGATTGGGACCCTAGTCTCATACCGCGCATTGATTCAGCCATGCACAAGCCAACTCATCGACCAGCAGGGTAATTCCTGCTTTTATCAATTCACAGCAAGCGCTCAGAAATGAAAGATATCGGCTCGATCGGTCACTATTCCGGTTGCTCCACGATTAATGAGCTCAGCTGCCTCAGAAGGATCGTTTATGGTCCAGAAATGAACCTCCAGCCCACACTTTCTGGCACGACCAATAAACGCTTTGGAATCAAGACGAATCGGCCCAAAGCCTCTAGGAATCTGGATGGCGTCGAATTTCTTAGCTTGGAAGGCAAAGCCGATGCCAAAAAGCTGGTGAGAAAGCCAAAGCCCAAGCACTTCAATGCTTGAGGCGCTGGTTGCAACCGGGCGGTCTAACTTCTGAACCGTGCCGCGTTTTCTGGCCCGCGAAAAGCTTGAGACCAGGACCCGATCATGGGCATTGAGCAAGTTGATAACGTCTGCCGTTGGCTGACATCCTGCCTTGGCCTTGACATCTAGGTTTAGTCGAAGTTCAGGGAAGGTTTCTAGCGCTTCGGCAAGGCTTGGAACCTTGGAACCGTGGGTCAAACTAAGTTCCGATAGCTCCGAAAAGCTCAGTTCGGAGATCTTTAGGGGGATGCCGGCAACTCGCTCAAGGTCATCATCGTGAAACAAAACCGCCACGCCATCTTTTGTGGCGTGAACGTCGGATTCGATATGCGTTGCCCCGTGCTTCAAGGCCTGCTCGAACGAGGGGAGTGAATTCTCATCTATACCCACCTGATGTTGGCTTAGTCCACGGTGGGCAAAAAGTAGCGGATGAGTGGTAGAGAAGTATGGCTTTACAACGGAATCTGACAAAACTGCCCCTAATCTTTAGCCGTGAACCAGTCTAATTTTGTGCTTCGATTCGTGAAGTTAAATCTCGGGCTGTTCGTCTACGGTATCGGCATCGCGTTGATGGTTCACGCATCTATTGGCTTGGCGCCTTGGGATGTGTTGGCACAGGGCATTTCCAAGCAAACCGGACTCAGCTTTGGTCAGTCCACTATCGCAGTTAGCGTGATGGTGTTGCTGGCATGGATTCCGCTTCGAGTAAAGCCCGGCATCGGGTCAATTTTGAACGCCTTGCTGCTGGGAGTATTCGCGGATTTCTGGTTACCGCTACTGCCGCCGCTTCAGGGTTACCTTGCCCAACTGGCGTGTTTTTTGCTTGGCCTGGCGGTTATCTCGTTTGCTACCGGTTTATACATCTCCTGCGGAATGGGGAAAGGTCCAAGAGATGGATTGAACACTGGAATCGCGCAGCGATTCAGGCTCCCGTTCTGGAAGGCCAGATCCATCGTCGAAGTACTGGTTGTTTTAGTTGGCTTCATGCTTGGCGGCCAGGTTCGCGAGGGCACGTTGATTTTTGCCTTTCTAATTGGCTACCTAAATCAACTTGGACTTCGCCTTTTCAAGCTGGTTGATAACAAGGGCAAGATGTGACAAGTCGACACAGACCGTCGACCAGAGCGCTGATTCTTGGTCCAGATGGCAAGTTTCTGATGTTTTTATCGCATTTCGATCCAGGATCAGAACTGCCCCCGCAATGGGTTTTCCCAGGTGGTGGCCTCGAAAATGGCGAGCAGCCGATCATCGGCATAATCCGTGAGGTTTTCGAGGAAACTGGCCGGACTTTTCCGCCAGATGCGTTCAAGCCATTGACAACCATTTGGCACGAGATGGATGACCGGCGCTGGCACGATACTGGCGAGGCACATTTTTTCGAACTGGAAGTTTTGGAGCACTTTGAGCCAAGCAGCGAAAACTGGACTGAAAACGAACATCGCGACACTGTGATGCATCGTTGGGTCACAATCGACGAGGTCATCGACGAGCAACTCTGGGTGAGGCCTGAAGGAGCAATTGATTTTCTTTTGGATTACTTCAAGCAATCCCGTCGGTAATGCCCCGCCAGATCAAGGTTCCTAACGCCGATAATAAACATTATGTCAACTTGCAGAAACGAAGCCCTCTCCTGATTGGAAGAGCTGGTTGTTACTTGGCCTGAGTGGCGTGTGACCACTGCACTAGCTTTTGCTTTGCGGCGCCGGATTCTAGGGCCTCTGTGGCCAATTCCATAGCTGACTTCATGCGATCAAAAATTGGTGACTCGGCCAGGGTCGCATCTTTGGCCAACTGGTAAGCAACGATTCCGGCTGCACTGTTGAGCAGCACGACTTTCTTGATGGCGGCCAAGTTGCCAGTAACATCCCCAGCAAACAACGCAGACGCCACCTCGGCATTGTGCTTGGCATCCCCGCCAATTAGCTGCTGGATCGTTATGGCAGGGTCAACAAAGCCCTCGATAAGACTTTCTCGCACTTCCCCACCAGAAACTTCCCAAATTTGAGTTGGCGCTGTTACCGAGAACTCATCCAGGCCGTCCATCGACCTGAAAACCAAACCGGTCCTGCCACGTTCTGCGAGCTCGTTGGCCATTAGTGGAGCTATCTCTGGATTCGAAACTCCAAGAGCAGTGGCGATTGGTTGTGCCGGGTTTGCCAGCGGCCCCAAAAAGTTGAAGGTGGTAGGAACACCTAATTGCTTGCGCACTGGCGCTACAAATCTCATGGCCGGGTGGAAAACCGGGGCGAAGAAGAAGGTTATGCCAGCCTCTTTGAACACTTCAGCGACCTGTGCTGGTGCTAAATCAAGTCGAATTCCCAGCACCTCGAGCATCTCTGAGGACCCAGTTTTTCCTGAGGCCGACCTGGAGCCGTGCTTTAGCACAGGGATTCCAGCGGCTGCCGTTACTACCGATGCCATGGAACTAATGTTCACCGTTCCATACAGGTCTCCCCCAGTGCCGACAATGTCTACCGCGTCGTCGCCAGTGTTTAGAAGCACTGCATTTTCTAGCATGACGTCAACCAAGCCAGCTAGCTCAGGTACCGTCTCCCCTTTGGAGCGCAATGCCATCATGAAGGCCCCAATTTGACCTTCAGAAGCATCTCCGGCCATGATCTGACGCAGTGCCCAGCCAGCTGCCTCGCGAGTGAGGTTCTCCCCCGCCAAAAGCGCACTGAGTGTTGTCGGCCATGTTTGTTCGGTCATGCCAGCAGTCTATCTATGCAATTTATGCCTCAGAGTCCAAAAAATCTTGGGAAATCGATGGCTTTGGAGGGGCTTCAGGGCACCTTGGTGGGGTAAACTTTAGGTATGTCTGCAACCACTTTGCCTGCCGTGCACGGCGGGACCATCAATAGACCTAACGCCACCAGCGTTGGAACCATCGTCTGGCTGGGAAGCGAAGTTATGTTCTTCGCGGGCCTGTTTGCCATGTATTTCAGCCTCCGTGCTGGTGCTCCAGACCTATGGGCCAATGACACTCAGATTCTGAACGTGCCATTCGCACTGGTGAACACATTGATTCTTGTGGCCAGCTCCTTTACTGCTCAGTTCGGTGTGTTCGCTGCGGAGCGCATGCAGCCAAGACGAACCGGCTGGTCGCCAGCAAAGTGGGGCATGGTTGAGTGGTTCTTCCTCACCTACGTGATGGGCGCGATTTTCGTTGCAGGTCAGGTTTGGGAATATGCAATGTTGGTCTCGGAGGGTGTCTCCCTAAGCTCCAACTCTTACGGTTCTGCGTTTTACATCACCACCGGTTTCCACGCTCTTCACGTGACCGGTGGATTGATTGCATTCCTTTT